>NZ_KB290530.1:13861-71472 GCF_000282835.1 Pandoraea sp. B-6
ACATCTATCGCGAGCTGCAACCGTCGTTCGTGCTGAGCCACTCGGAGAAGGATCCGTATAACTTCGATCATCCGCTCGCGATGCACGTCACGCAGGAAGCCCGCGTCATTGCGCAGGCCGAGGGCCACAAGCCGGGCGCAAAGATTATCGGCGCTCCCGCCGTGCTCGCGTTCGAGCCGCATCAGACCGAGCAGTGCGAATGGATCCCGAACACCTTCGTCGACATCACGCCGGTGTGGGACACGAAGCGTGCCGCCATCGAGTGCATGGCGGGGCAGGAGCACTTGTGGGATTACTACACGCGCGTGGCGTTGCAACGCGGCGTGCAGGCCAAGCGCAACATCGGCATCGCCGCCGCGCGCGACATCAAGTACGCAGAGGGGCTCATGCGCCTCACGCCGGTCGTGACGGAGCAACTGTCATGATCCGCGGCGTCGTCGTTCGTCAAATTCCCCGTGTCGACGCCGCCACGCTCGACGTGCTGCGCAGCGCAGGCAGTGCCACGGTGCACGAAGCGCAGAGCCGGCTCGGCCTGATGGCCACCTATCTGCGCCCGATCTACGCCGGCGCTGCGGTGGCCGGCAGTGCGGTCACGGTGCTCGCGCCGCCCTCGGACAACTGGATGCTGCACGTTGCCGTGGAGCAGGCGCAGCCGGGCGACATCGTTGTGGTTGGCGTGACGTCGCCTTGCGACGACGGCTACTTCGGCGACCTGCTCGCCACGTCGATGAAGGCGCGCGGTGTCGCCGGCCTCGTTATCGATGCGGGCTGTCGCGACATCGGCACGCTCACCGACATGCGGTTTCCGGTGTGGTCGAAGGCCATCTCGTCACAGGGCACGGTCAAGGAGACGCTCGGCTCGGTGAACGTGCCGGTCGTGTGCGCCCATCAGATCGTGAACCCGGGCGACGTGATCGTCGCGGACGACGACGGCGTGGTCGTGGTGCCGTTCGCGAACGCCGAGGCCGTGGCCAAGGCGGCGGCCGCACGCGGTGCCGACGAAGCCTACAAGCGCGGTGTGCTCGCGGGCGGCACGCTGGGGCTCGACTATTACAAGATGCGCGAACGCCTTGCCGCGAAGGGCTTGCGCTACGTCGATTCGCTCGACGAGCTGCAAGGCGAATGAGGACCGCGACGTGACGCATTCGCAAACGCGTATCCGGGCGGCCGTCATGCGGGGCGGCACCTCGAAGGGGTTGTACTTCCTCGCCGAGGATTTGCCTGAGCAGGGCGCCGCGCGCGACGCCGTGCTGCTCGCGGCGATGGGCTCGCCCGATGCACGTCAGATCGACGGCATGGGCGGTGCGAATCCGCTCACGAGCAAGGTCGCCATCGTCTCGCGCGCCACGCGGCCCGACGCCGACGTGGACTATCTATTTGCCCAGGTCGTGGTCGATGAAGCGCGTGTCGACTACGGACAGAACTGCGGCAACCTGCTCGCCGGGGTGGGGCCGTTCGCGATCGAGCGGGGGCTCGTGAGCGCACCGGGTGACGTGACGGACGTCGGCATTCACATGCTCAATACGGGGCAGGTGGCGGTGGCCACCGTGCAGACCCCGCGCGGCGTGGTGAAGTACGACGGCGACGTGGCCATCGACGGTGTGCCGGGCACGGCTGCCCCGATTCCGTTGATGTTTCGCGATACGGCAGGTTCCTCCTGCGGTGCGCTGTTCCCGACGGGGCAGCGTCAGGACGTCGTGGACGGCATCACGGTGACATGCATCGACAACGGCATGCCGCTCGTGCTCCTGCGCGCGGCGGACCTGGGCATCACTGGCGCTGAGTCTTGCGAGCAGCTCGACTCGGCGCCAGCGTTTCAGACGATGCGCGACCGGATCGAGGCCATTCGACTGGCCGTCGGCCCGCGCATGCATCTTGGCGACGTGCGTTCGCGCACGGTGCCCAAGATGTGTCTCGTCGCGCCGCCGAAGGCCGGTGGCGCCCTCGCGACACGTTGTTTCATCCCACATCGTTGCCACTCGTCCATCGGCGTGTTGGCGGCAGTGAGCGTGGCGACGGCTGCCGCGCTGCCGGGCACCGTTTGCCACGCGATGGCCGTGGTGCCGGACGACGACGCGCCGCTGCTCGCCATCGAACACCCGACGGGCGAATTCACCGTGCGCCTCGCGCTCGGCGTCGATGCCGACGGCGCGCCGGACGTCGCCGGCGCCGGCCTGCTGCGCACGGCGCGCTGGCTCTTCGACGGCGAGGTGTGCATACCGAATCGTGCTTGGCCGCAGGGAGGAAAACCATGAGTGTCGAACGTTCCCCGTTGCTCCTGCTCCCCGGCTTGCTTTGCGATCACGTGGCCTGGGCGGCCACGGCGGCAGCGCTGCCGCAATACGATTGCCGCGTTCCCACGTGGGGCATGCTCGACACCATCGACGCGATGGCCGATCACGTGTTGGCAAGTACCGCCGCGCCATGCTTCGCCCTCGCAGGGCACTCGATGGGCGGACGCGTGGCGCTGGAGGTGGTGCGCCGCGCACCGCATCGCGTCACGCATCTTGCGCTGCTCGACACGGGTTATCAGGCGCTGCCCGACGGCGAGGCGGCCGAGAAGGAACGTGCCGGACGCGCCGCCTTGCTCGCTCGCGCGCGCGAAGCCGGCATGCGGGCGATGGGGCAGGTATGGGCGACCGGGATGGTGCATCCCGACCAGATCGGCACGCCGCTGTTCGGCGCGATTCTCGACATGATCGAGCGCAGCCACCCCGATCAGTTTGCCGCCCAGATTCATGCATTGCTCGGTCGACCGGATGCAACGTCGCTGCTGGGCGGCGTTCGCTGTCCGACGCTCGTGTTGTGCGCCCGGCAGGACACATGGAGCCCGCTCGCGCGCCACGAAGTGATGGCGGGGCTCATCCCGGGGAGCGTGCTGCACGTCATAGAACACAGTGGCCATATGAGTCCGATGGAGCGCCCGCAGGAAGTGGCGCAGGCCATGCGGACCTGGCTGGCACGGCCCGCGTTGGACATCGCACCCACCGAGGGGCGCGACGCATGACGAACGATGCCGCCGATCAGGACCTGACGCCCGGCGTCGACCCGCAATCGCTCGACGCCCTGCTGGCCAAACAGGCTTGCCACGACCTGGTGATGCGCTTCGTCGCCTGCAACGACCGGCGCGACGCGCAGGGACTCGCCGCGCTGTTTGCCGAGGCGGGGGTGCTCGTGCGCCCCAACGGCGACGCGCTCATTGGCCCCGTCGCCATTGCGGCTGCCTATGCGCAGCGTCCAGTGGATCGGCTCACGCGGCATCTCGTAGGCAACGTGCTGATCGATGTCACGTCGCCGACGCGCGCAATCGGCAGCAGCACGGTGTTGCTCTGGAGCGGCTCGGCACACGATGTGCCGGGGCCATTCGGACGTCCGGCACAGGGCCGGCAGGTCATGGGGGAGTTCGAAGACACGTTCGTGCGGACCGCGCAGGGTTGGCGCATTGCCCGCCGCGAAGCGCGTTTCGCTTTCGTACGCGAGGCGTGAGGAAAAAACAGCATCGCACGTCGCGCCATCCCTGCACTTGAACCCGGCCGAGGGCGCAGTCAGGGCGGTGGTTCCAAGGGCAGTACCCGAGGCGGCCAGCATGCCGTCTTGCAAAAGACTGGGCCGGCGAGGTTGCCAACGGTCCGGAGGTTGAAGTCTGTAGTTGCTGTGTATTTCAAAAACAAGGGGACAGAAGTGAAAGTGAAACATGCATTGGCCGCTGGCCTGCTGCTGGGGGCGGGCCTGGCGCACGCACAAAGCAACGTGACGCTGTACGGGATCGTCGATACCGGCATCGCCTACTACAACAACGCCGCCACGGGCGGTAGCTTCATCGGCGAGCCGACCCTCACGGGCAAGGTGCCGTCGCGCTTCGGCTTCAAGGGCGTGGAAGATCTGGGCGGCGGCCTGAAAGCCGTCTTCACGTTGGAAAGCGGCTTCCAGCCGGGCACCGGCAACCTGAACTACGGCGGACGTCTGTTCGGCCGTCAGGCGAACGTCGGTCTGTCGGGCGATTGGGGCACGGTGCTCCTCGGCCGTCAGAACAACATGACGTTCTACGTGACCGGCAACGCCGACGTGATCGGACCGTCGATCTTCTCGCTGGCCAGCGTCGATCCGTACATCGCCAGCGCACGTAGCGACAGCGCGGTCGGCTACATGGGTAAATTCTCCGGCGTGACGCTCGGCGCGACGTATAGCTTCGGGCGCGATGGCTCGTCCGCCGGCGGTCCGTCGGCCACGAACTGCGCGGGCAACGTCGCCGGCAACTACCAGGCCTGCAAGCAGTTCACGGGCCTGATCGGCTACGACTACCAGAACTTCGGCATTTCGGCATCGTACGACCAGATGCGCGGCAACACGGGCGCCGCGGCCCCGCTGACCAGCTCGCGTTACACCGACTCGCACTCGGTCATCAACGCGTACTACAAATGGTCGACGGGACGCGTGGGCGGTGGCTGGATTCACCGTAACGTGAGCGCCGATGCCGCCTCGCTGCGCTCGGACATCTACTTCATCGGCGTGAGCTATCTGCCGACGATCACGTGGGCGTTCGACGCGCAGGCCATTCGCTACCAGTTGAAGAGCCGTGCCAACGCGACGATGCTCATCGGCCGCGCCTCGTACTCGCTCTCGAAGCGCACGTCGCTGTATGGCCTGGTCGGCTGGGTGGCAAACAGCCAAAACGGCGCGGTGGCGATTGCCGCAGGCGGCTCGGTTGCCACGGGCGGTAATCAGTTCGGCACGATGCTGGGCATTCAGCACACGTTCTGATCGGTGGCGCTGGCGATGACGCGAAAGACGTCATCGAGGCGCCATGACAACGGCCAGATCGCGCAGCATCGCGTGTCGTTCAGGCGTGGGGATCGTCCGGGGGGGCGATCCCCACGTGATGCGGTGCTGCGCCCCGAGGTTTGTCAAAGCGGGATTCACGCGCTAGCATCGTGCCTAGCCATGGCGGCAATGTGTTCTGCGACAGGAAGGGTGGCTGTCGGGGCGCGGCAGCCATCTCCCCGTATCTCCTCGCATGAATCCGCTATCTTCGTGTCTTCTTCTCACGTTCTGAGCCGGCGACGCCGGGCGCCCCGCGCCCGCAGCGAACACGGCACGCGCGGTCCGGTCTGGCTGTTCGATCTGGACAACACGCTGCATCGCGCGTCGCACGCGATCTTTCCGCGCATCAATCGCGCGATGACGGCCTATATCGTCGAGAAGCTGGGGCTGCCGCCCGACGAAGCCAATCGTCTGCGTACCGACTACACGGCGAAGTATGGGGCCGTGCTGCTGGGCCTCATCAAGCATCACGCCATCGATCCACATGAGTTTCTGGCGCGCGTGCACGAGCTGCCGCCGCTGGTCGAGGTGCTGCGCGCCGAGCGCGGGATCGCCCGCCTGCTCGCCGGCCTGCCCGGGCGCAAAATTCTCCTGACCAATGCGCCCGCGCATTACGCCCTGCCGATTGTCGAGGCGCTGGGCATTCGCCGACATTTCGAGCGCTGCGTGAGCATCGAGGACATGGCGGACCGCCGGGCCTGGCGCGCCAAACCGGACGCGATCATGTTGCGTCGTCTGCTGGTGCGCGAGGGCCTCGCGCCGTATCGGACGTGGCTGGTCGAAGACACGCGCTCCCACCTCAAGCACCTCCGGCATTTCGGTATCAAGACGGTCTGGATCACGGGGCATCTGCCGGCCAGAAACAGTCTTGGCGATGCCATGCCGCGCAGTGGGCGCCCACACTACGTGGATATCAAAGTACAATCTCTGCGCGAGTTACGGGCGCGCCTTGCGACCGGGGCCGGTGCGAGACGCGCAGCCCGAGCCGCCCGACCCAAAAATACCTACCGATAACGACCAGACGATGCAGCAGGAAAACTCTTCGAGCGGTGCCGGTTACGGCGCCGCCGATGCGCTTGAGGCCGTGCCCGCGCCAGTGAAGACAACCCGCCCCAAGCCGGGTGAGCGCCGGGTGCAGGTGTTGCAGACCCTCGCCGCCATGCTCGAGACGCCCAAGGGCGAAAAGATCACCACGGCCGCGCTCGCCGCGCGTCTCGACGTTTCCGAAGCGGCGCTCTATCGCCACTTCGCGAGCAAGGCCCAGATGTTCGAGGGTCTGATCGAGTTCATCGAACAGACCATCTTCGGTTTGATCAACCAGATCTCCGCGCAGGATCAGGACGGCGTGACGCAAGCACGCGCCATCGTGCTGATGCTGCTCGGGTTCGCAGAGAAGAACCCCGGCATGACGCGCGTGCTGACCGGCGAAGCGCTGGTCGGCGAACACGAGCGCTTGCAGGAGCGCATGAACCAGTTGCTCGACCGCATCGAGGCCTCGCTGCGCCAGGTGTTGCGTCTGGCGTGTGCACAGGGCACGCTGCCGGAGACGTTCGATGCCAACTCGCGCGCCAACCTGCTCGTGTCTTACGTGCTCGGCCGCTGGCATCGCTTCGCCAAGAGCGGCTTCAAGCGCTCGCCGGTCGAGGGGGCCGAGCCCCAGATCGCCGCGCTCCTGCGCTAAGATCCCGGGTCTGCGCCGACGGCGCGGATTACGTTATACTTTTGCTTCCCGCGCCGAGGCCGACGTACGTTTGACAGGCTTTGACGCGATGATTGGCGCGCCGATTTGGTGACTCGCTTGCGGGCGCGCGAATGACTCTGACAGGGGGCTTCCCGGCAGAGGGCATTCATTAAAAATGCGGCTAAAGAGGTCGTGCGCGCACGCCGCCGTTTTTCCGTCGACCCCTTTTCCCGCACAGAACGCTTCAGGACGCCGTCCGTCGACCCTTGTCGACTGGGGCGCTGGCCCCGGCATGTTTCGGAAAGGGAGTTATGGAATCTTCAATCGGAATCGTCACACCGCAGCGGATGCACTTCGCTGAGCCGCTGGCACTGCAGAACGGCAGCATGCTCGCCGGCTACGACCTGATGGTCGAGACCTACGGTGAATTGAACGCCGATCGCAGCAATGCGGTGCTGGTGTGTCACGCGCTCAATGCGTCGCATCACGTGGCCGGTATCGCCGCTGACAATCCCAAGGACATCGGCTGGTGGGACAACATGGTCGGGCCCGGCAAGCCGCTCGACACGAATCGCTTCTTCGTCATCGGCGTGAACAACCTCGGCTCGTGCTTCGGCTCGACCGGGCCGATGAGTCTCGACCCAGCCACAGGCACACCGTACGGCGCCCGCTTCCCCGTCGTGACCGTCGAAGACTGGGTCAATGCGCAGGCGCGCGTCGCCGATGCGTTCGGCATCCACAAGTTCGCGGCGGTGATGGGCGGCAGTCTCGGCGGCATGCAGGCGTTGGCGTGGAGCATCATGTATCCGGAGCGCATTGGGCATTGTCTGGTGATCGCCTCCACACCGAAGCTCTCGGCGCAGAACATCGCCTTCAACGAAGTGGCGCGCTCGGCCATCCTTTCCGATCCGGACTTCTACGGTGGCAACTATTACGCGCATGGCGTGGTGCCGCGTCGCGGTCTGCGCGTGGCGCGCATGATCGGCCACATCACCTATCTGTCCGACGAGGACATGGCGACCAAGTTCGGCCGCGCGCTGCGCCGTGCCGAGGTGATGGCCGACGGCGTAAAGGGCGACGGCAACGCGCAGGACGAAGGCTATCGCTTCAGCTTCGACGTGGAGTTTGAGGTGGAGTCGTACCTGCGCTATCAGGGCGACAAATTCGCCGAGTACTTCGACGCCAACACCTATCTGCTGATCACGCGCGCGCTCGATTATTTCGACCCGGCCCGCACCGTGGGCGGCGATCTGGCGAAGGCGTTGTCGCACACCACGGCCAAGTACCTGATTGTGTCGTTCGCGACCGATTGGCGTTTCGCGCCCGCGCGCTCGCGCGAGATCGTCAAGGCGCTGCTCGACACGCGCCGTACCGTGAGCTACGCCGAGATCGACGCGCCGCACGGGCACGACGCCTTCCTGCTCACCGATGCGCGCTATCACAACCTGGTGCGCGCCTACTACGAACGTATCGCCCAGGAGGTCGGGGTATGAGTCAGTCCACGGTACCGGTGAACAGCGCCCAGGCGGCGGCGCTCGCGGCGTCGCGGGGCCGTATTGCGGCGTCGCTGGCCGAGCGGCCCGATTTCCGGGTGATCGCGCGATGGATCGAACCGTCGTCGCAGGTGCTCGACCTCGGGTGCAGCGACGGCTCGCTGCTGCGTTTGCTGATCGACGAACTCGACGTGAGCGGTTACGGCGTAGAGATCGACGACGCTGGCGTGCTGGCCTCGGCGCAGCGCGGCATCAACGTCATCCAGCAAAACATGGAAGACGGGCTGAAGCTCTTTGAGGATCAGAGCTTCGATACGGTCATTCTGTCGCAGACCTTGCAGACGCTTCACCGCACGGCGGACATTCTGCGCGAGACCGTGCGGGTCGGCCGCGAAGCGATCGTGTCGTTCCCGAATTTTGGTTATTGGCCGCACCGGCTGTCGGTGTTGCAGGGACGCATGCCGGTGTCGAAGAGCCTGCCGTTCCAGTGGCATAACACGCCGAACGTGCGCGTGCTGACCATCAAGGACTTCGAGGCGTTGGCCCCGGACGTCGGTGTGCAGATTCTCGATCGGGCCGTGCTGCATAACGGGCGACTCGTGTCCGTGGGCGCGAACTGGCGTGGTAGTCTTGCGGTCTATCGCGTCAAGCGTTCCTGAACCGACGGCAGCTAACGGGGCAGCGAAGCGCCGGGCCCCTGGCGGGTGAAGGCAAAGGGGGCCGGGTGCCGTGCACCGCGGGCGGCTGGCCCCAACTGTCCTTTCCATGACCGATTCGCTGCCGCCCGACGACGGGCGCGTCTTCCACCCCACGCGGATGCTCATCTGCGTGATTCTCGGTTTCACCTCCGGCTTGCCGCTGTTCATCCTGCTCAACCTGGTGCAGGCGTGGCTGCGCAGCGAGCACGTGGACCTCAAGGCCATCGGCCTGTTCGCCCTCATCCAGTTTCCGTACACGTGGAAGTTCCTGTGGGCGCCGCTCATGGATCGCTTCGCGCCCAACGTGTTCGGATGGAAGCCGGGACGGCGACGCGGCTGGATGTTCGTCACGCAACTGCTGGTGGCCGGTGTGGTGGCGCTCATGGGAACGTATTCGCCGCAGCGCGACCTGATGACGATTGCCGCGCTCGCGGCCGCGCTGGCGTTCTTCAGCGCCAGTCTGGACATTTCCCTGGATGCCTATCGGCGCGAGTTGCTGTCCGACCGCGAGCAGGGGCTCGGCACGGCGATGCACGTGAATGCCTACAAGGTGGCGGGACTCGTGCCGGGGTCCCTGGCCCTCATCATGGCCGATCATCTGCCGTGGTCGCAGGTGTTCTTCGCGACGGCGGCGTTCATGCTGCCGGGCATCGTGATGACGCTCGTCGTCAAGGAGCCGGCGATTCGCGGTACGCCGCCGAAGACGCTGCGCGAGGCGGTGGTCGAGCCGTTCCACGAGTTCGTCACGCGCGGCGGCTGGGCAAAGGCGCTGTTGGTGCTCGCGTTTATCTTTCTCTACAAGTTGGGCGATTCGATGGCGACGTCGCTGGCCACGTCGTTCTACCTGGATCTGGGATTCACGAAGACGCAGATCGGCGTGGTCGCCAAGGCGACGAGCCTGTGGGCGAGCGTGGCGGGGGGCATCATCGGCGGGGTTTGGCTGATCAAACTTGGCATCAACCGTGGGCTATGGGTGTTCGGCGTGCTGCAACTGGTGTCGGTGCTGGGCTTCGCGTGGCTGGCGAAGGCAGGGCCGGTCGTCACGGGGCTGGGCGCGGTGATCGCCTTCGAAGCGTTCACGGCCGGGTTGGGCACGGCGGCGTTTACCGCCTACATTGCCCGTACCACCGACCCGCGTTACACGGCGACGCAGTTCGCGCTGTTCACGAGTCTGGCGTCGGTGCCACGCACGTTCGCGAACGCGGGCACCGGGTATATCGTCGACGGCGTGGGCTGGGTGACGTTCTTCCTCATCTGCACGGTGCTGGCCGTGCCGGGCATGCTGCTCTTGCCGAAGGTCGCCCCCTGGGGAGCCGACGATGACGACGGCGATGGCGTGCCCGCGGCAAGCGGGTCGCGCTGACGCGAAGGGGCCGGCACCGTTCGTCGCCTTCGCTGTGATGCTATGGCTCGGGCGCGGCACGAGCGTGCCGGCCCCTTGGGCGTCTGGATTACAGCGCGTGATCGTAGTCGACCGTAAGCGGCGCGTGGTCGCTGAACTTGATGTCGCGAAACACGGAGGTCGTCTTGGCTTTGCCGGCGATGCCGGGCGTGGCGATCTGGTAGTCGATGCGCCAGCCGACGTTCTTCGCATAGGCTTGTCCGCGATTGCTCCACCACGTGTATTGATCGGCGCGCGGGTCGAGCGTGCGGAAGACGTCGACATAGCCGTGGTCGTCGAACAACTGGGTGAGCCAGGCGCGCTCTTCTGGCAGGAAGCCTGAGTTCTTCAGGTTGCCCTTCCAGTTCTTGATGTCGATTTCCTTGTGCGCGATGTTCACGTCGCCGCACAGGACGACCTCGCGTCCCGCCGCCTTGAGCGCGAGCAGATGCGGCATGAAGTCGGCCATGAAGCGGAACTTGGCGGTTTGTCGTTCCTCACCACTCGAGCCCGACGGGATGTACACCGAAATGACCGACAGGTTGCCGTAACGCACTTCGACATAGCGGCCCTCGGCATCGAACTCCGCATTGCCCCAGCCGACGACGACGTCGTCCGGCTCGCGTCGCACGTAGACGCCCGCGCCGCTGTAGCCCTTCTTCTGCGCGTAATGGAAGTGGCCCTGGTAGTCGTGGGGCGTGAGGAAGTCCGCTGTCATGTCCGGCAACTGCGCCTTGATTTCCTGCACGCACAGGATGTCGGCGTCCTGATTGCCGAACCACTCGAAAAAGCCCTTCTTGGCGGCCGATCGCACGCCGTTCAGATTCGCGGTAATGATGCGCATGAGTGTCGATGCGCCGCGCTGACGCGGCAAGGGGAAAATGTCAGCGGCAAGGATACCGCAATCGCCAGCCGGTCGCCGGTCGACGGCCAGATGTCACGTCCGCCGGGCGCCGCCGGCGATGGCCGCCTTGGCCTCGCCGTCGCCGCCCGGGCCGAGCAGGTCGCGCGCGAGCGCGAGCCAGCGTCGCGCCGCGTGCGACAGATACGAGTCGCGCCGCCACGCCATCGCCAGATCCCACGGAATCTCGGGGTCGCGCACGTTCGCGATCACGAAGCGTTTCGGGTCGAGCCGCGCGCAGAAGGGCTCGGGCAGCAAGGCGATGCCGACGCCGTTGTCCACCATCGACGCAATGAAGTCCCACTGGCTGGAGCGTCCCGCAATCTTGGGCGTGAAGCCCGCGCGACGACATGCGGTGATGACCAGTTCGGACAAGGCAAATCCCTCGCCGTAAAAGACAAACGGTTCGTCGCGCAACTCGCCCAGACCGATGGAAGCGCGGCCTTCCCAGCGTGAATCGCGCGGTGCAATCAACCGCAACGGGTAATGGCACACGGGCAGCACGTCGAGAATCGTGGGATCGACCGGCAGCAGCACGGCGCCCAATTCGATGTCGCCGGCCAGCAACGCCTGTTCGATGGCACGCGAGCCGGTTTCGAAGAGCTTCATCTCGATATCCGGGTAGTGCTGATGAAACGCGCCGATCACCGGGATGAACAAGTCGCCGCCGAGCGGCGGAATCCCGATCGACAATTCGCCGCGCGCGACCGTCTCGAGATCGGCCACCTCCTGCTGCAGGCGCGCGTAAGCGGCGAGCACATCCTGCCCGCGCTCGAAGACGACGCGTCCCGCATCGGTCAATTGGAGCCTGCGCCCCATGCCGCGCTCCTCGCGCAACATCAGCGGCGTACCCAACTCGTCTTCCAACGCCTTGACCATCTTGCTCACGGTCGGTTGCGTGACAAACAGCGCCTCGGCCGCCGCCGTGAAGCTCTGCTGTCGCACCACTTCCACAAATCCTCGCAACGCGCGCAGTTCCATTTTGGATCTCTCGTTTGCACCGCTTTGGTGCGATCGGCGGGAAAGCCCCGTCCTGTATGGCTTTCTCACGCACCATTAGGGTTAATACTTAAATTATTCCAATTTGGAATCGATTTGATAATTCTAATTCATTATATTTATGTTGCGGTGCTTCCTATACTCCGTCTCATATTGATGCCACACCCGGGAGCCCGCCATGACCAAGATGATTGCCAGCCGTATGTATCGCCGTAGCAAGGGCGTGGTTGACGTGGTTTGGCAGATCGCGCTGCTCACCGGTATCTATCTGGTGGCGGATGCTGCATCGCGGCATTTTCATCTCCCGCTGCCGGGTGGCGTACTGGGGCTGCTCGCCGTGGTGGCACTGCTCATGAGCGGTGTGCTGAAGACGGAGAAGATCAAGCGCGGTGCCGACTGGTTTCTGGCGGAAATGATTCTCTTCTTCGTGCCGATGGTCGCGGCCGTCATGCAATACACCGATCTGCTGCGCCAAGAGGGCCTGCAATTGCTCGCCGTGATCGGCGTCGGCACGGTGCTCGTGATGGTCTCGACGGCGTTGGCGGTCGATCTGGCCTGCCGCGCCGAGCGTCATCTCAAGCGCGCCCTCGTTCGCCGTGCGCACGCGCACGACGCCCGCTGATGCGTGACGTGTGCCAAGTCGCCGCTGTCGCAGCGGCGCCCAATCCTGCTGGCGCTTGCCGGGTCTTGCCATGAATCATACGGCGCTCCTGCTGCTCGTTCTCACGGTCGTCTTCTATTACGTGTCGAAGCGTCTCTATGCGCGTTTCGGCAAGGTGTGGCTCGGCCCGGCCATTCTCGCGCCGGTCCTGCTCATCGCCGTGATGGTCGGCGGCGACATTTCGTACACGACGTACATCTCAGACTCGCGCTGGCTCGTGTGGCTGCTTGGCCCGACGACGATCGCGTTTGCCGTGCCGATCTATGAGCATCGCGACATCATTCGCCGGCATGCCTTTGCACTGATCGTCGGCGTGCTCGTCGCGATGGTCGTGGCCGTGGGAAGCTCCTTCGTGCTTGCCCGCCTGTTCGAGCTGCCCCCCGAAATGGCGCGCAGCCTGCTCGCCCGGTCGATATCGACACCGTTTGCCCTTGCGGTCTCCGACAAGGTCGGCGGCTCGCGCGATCTGGTGGGGCTTTTCGTCATCATCACCGGGTTTATCGGCATGTTGCTCGGCGAGGCGCTGCTGTCGTGGTTGCCGCTGCGCACCCGTATGGCGCGCGGCGCGCCGTTCGGCGCGGGGGCCCACGGCTTCGGCACCGCCAAGGCGCGCCAGATCGGCAGCGAAGAGGGTGTCGTGGCCAGTCTCGTCATGATGATCAACGGCATCGTGATGGTCTTTGCCGCGCCGTTGCTCGCCCATCTGCCCATCTGACGACCGGTCGGCACGGGCGCCGTGCCGCTCGCGCCTCCCCCTCGAAAAATATCCCTTCGGGCGTTGCCCTTGCCCCGACGGCGCGCATCAGTTTTGCTACAATGCCGGGGTCTTGAGGAGCGTTGCGACAGCCACCGTGCTGCCAGGCTCAAGATCCTTCCTATTGGCCCCGCCGGCCGCCGGTTACCTCCGGAGCGCATGGCGTGTGGGCCCCAAGAACGGCGCTCACGTCCCAACTATCTAGTCTTTTAGAGAAAGGAGGCGTGATGAACGCCGTAGTCGATTCAAAATTCTCCGATTTCCATGTTGCCGATATCAAATTGGCCGATTGGGGCCGCAAAGAGCTGACCATCGCCGAGAGCGAGATGCCGGGTCTGGTGGCCACGCGTGCCGAATTCAAGGCCAGCCAGCCGCTCAAGGGCGCGCGCATCGCCGGCTCGCTGCACATGACCATCCAGACGGGCGTGCTCATCGAGACGCTTATCGCCCTCGGCGCCGAAGTGCGCTGGGCCTCGTGCAACATCTTCTCGACGCAGGATCACGCCGCGGCGGCCATCGCCGCTGCCGGGATCCCCGTGTTCGCCTTCAAGGGTGAGTCGCTCGACGAATACTGGGAATACAGCCACCGCATCTTCGAATGGCCGAACGGCGAGTTCGCCAACATGATTCTCGACGACGGCGGCGACGCCACGCTGCTGCTGATTCTGGGCAGCAAGGCCGAGAAGGATCTGTCGGTTGTCGGCAACCCGACCAACGAGGAAGAAGTCGCGCTGTATGCGTCGATCAAGCGCCACATCGCCATCGATCCGCAGTGGTACAGCAAGCGCCTGGCCCAGATCCAGGGCGTGACCGAAGAAACCACCACGGGCGTGCACCGTCTGTATCAGATGGAAAAGGACGGCACGCTGCCGTTCCCGGCCATCAACGTGAACGACTCGGTCACCAAGTCGAAGTTCGACAACCTGTACGGCTGCCGCGAGTCGCTGGTCGACGGTATCAAGCGCGCGACCGACGTGATGATCGCCGGCAAGATCGCCCTCGTGGCGGGCTACGGTGACGTGGGCAAGGGCTGCGCGCAAAGCCTGCGCGGTCTGGGCGCCACGGTGTGGGTCACGGAAATCGATCCGATCTGCGCGCTGCAGGCCGCGATGGAAGGCTACCGCGTGGTGACGATGGAATACGCCGCCGACAAGGCCGACATCTTCGTGACGGCCACGGGCAACTTCCACGTGATCGATCACGACCACATGGCGGCCATGAAGCACCAGGCCATCGTGTGCAACATCGGTCACTTCGATTCGGAAATCAATGTGGCGTCGACCCGCAAGTACGAGTGGGAAAACATCAAGCCGCAGGTCGATCACATCATCTTCCCGGACGGCAAGCGCATCATCCTGCTGGCGGAAGGCCGCCTCGTGAACCTGGGCTGCGCCACGGGCCACCCGTCGTTCGTGATGAGCAACTCGTTCACCAATCAGACGCTCGCGCAGATCGAATTGTTCGTGCATGGCGACAAGTACAAGAACAGCGTGTACGTGCTGCCGAAGCATTTGGACGAGAAGGTCGCGCGCCTGCACCTGGGACGTATCGGCGCCGAACTGACGGTGCTCACCGACGATCAGGCGAACTACATCAGCGTCGACAAGAACGGTCCGTTCAAGCCGGCGCATTACCGTTATTGATCGGTCGCGATCGCTACCGATCAATAACGTGTCTTACCGACCGTCGCCGGTGCGCTGCAAGGCACGGGTGACGGGCAACGGTTTCGCGCGGCGACATCGTGCGCCGCGTTGGTTTTTGTCACTGCCGGTGCCGGGAACGACCTCCCGCACCGGCCTGTCCTTCGGAGCTTGCCATGCGTCTGCTGCTGATTTGGCTCATCAATGCCATTGCACTTCTCGTTTTGCCGCACGTTGTGTCGGGCATTCAGCTCAAGGGCATCGGGACGGCCCTGGTCGTTGCGATCGTGCTCGGCCTGATCAACGCGTTTCTCCGGCCGTTGCTCGTCGTGCTGACGTTGCCGGTCACGGTGCTCACGCTCGGGTTGTTCATCTTCGTGATCAATGCGCTGTTGTTCTGGCTGGCGGCGCATGTCGTCAAGGGCTTTGAAGTCTCGGGCTTCTGGGCGGCGCTCTTCGGCTCGCTGCTGTATAGCCTGATCTCGTGGATTCTGTCGGCGCTGGTGTTCGGCGGCGACCGCGCTACCAACGTGTAACGGTCGACGCGTCGTCGTCGACCTTGTATTGCAGGAAATTCGCTGTCATGTCGCAAGCCCTTCGTGCCGATCAAGCCCTCGTCGCCCGAGGCTTGGCCGCATCGCGCACCGCCGCGCAACGTCTGATCGATGCCGCACGTGTTTATTACGCGGGCACCGAAACGGCCGTGAAGAAAGCCAGCGAGGTTGTGGCGAGCGACGAAGATCTGGAAGTACGTGCCGCCGCCGACGGCCTGCCCGGCGAGGACCGCTACGTGTCGCGAGGCGGGTTGAAGCTGGCGGGCGCGCTGGCGCAAACGCGGCTCGACGTCACCGGCCGCGTCGCGCTCGACGTCGGGTTGTCGACCGGCGGTTTTGCCGACTGCCTCTTGCAGGCGGGGGGGGGGCGGGGGGGCGGGGTCGACGTCGGTCACGGGCAACTGCATCGACGACTGGCGCGCGAGCCGCGGCTCGTGTCGCTCGAAGGGATCAACGCGCGGCATCTGTCGCGTGAGACGCTCGATGCGCGTCTGGCACAGCAGGCGGCGGAGGGCGGCGCACAGGGCGAACCGGCGTCGACGATGGCGGCTGTTCCCGAGGCAGGCTTTGACCTGATCGTCGGGGATGTGTCGTTCATTTCGCTCACACTGGTGTTGCCGGCCGTGGCGCCGCTGCTGGGCGCGACCGGCGATTTGCTGATGCTGGTCAAACCGCAGTTCGAAGTGGGGCGTGAGCACATTGGCCGCGGCGGCCTGGTGCGAGATGCCGCGCAGTATGCGCAAGTGGAGACAAAAATCCGCGCCGCCTGTGAGACGTTGGGACTGACGGTAGCCGCATGGCTCGACAGTCCTATCGCTGGCGGTGACGGCAACCGGGAGTTCTTCGTGCACGCGACGCGCGCGGCATGAACGACTCTCTCGATAATAGAACGATCATGACGCAACCTTCCTTCAGTTTCGAATTCTTCCCGCCCAAGACGGCGGAGGGCGCGGAGAAGCTGCGCGCCACGCGCCAGCAACTCTTCCCGCTCGGCCCCAAGTTTGTCTCGGTGACGTTCGGTGCCGGCGGCTCCACGCAGCAGGGTACGCTCGATACGGTTGTCGAAATCCAACGCGAAGGCGTGGAGGCGGCCCCCCACCTTTCTTGCGTCGGTTCGACCAAGGACAACATCCGCGAGATTCTGCAGACGTATCGCCAACACGGCATCCGCCACATCGTGGCGCTGCGCGGCGATCTGCCGTCGGGAATGGGGGAGATCGGCGAGTTTCGTTACGCGTCGGAGCTGGTCGAGTTCATTCGTGCCGAAACCGGCGAATGGTTCCACATCGAGGTGGCGGCCTACCCGGAGTACCATCCGCAGGCGAAGTCGCCGCGCCTGGACCTCGAGCATTTCGCCCACAAGGTGAAGGCGGGGGCGAATGCGGCCATCACGCAATACTTCTTCAATGCGGATGCCTATTTCCGTTTCGTCGACGATGCATCGCGTCTCGGTGTCGACGTGCCGATCGTGCCGGGGATCATGCCGATCACGAACTATTCGCAAATGATGCGCTTCTCGGAGATGTGCGGTGCTGAAGTGCCGCGATGGATTGCCAAGCGTCTCGAAGGCTTTGGCGACGATCGCGACTCGATCCGCGCCTTCGGGCTCGATGTGGTGACGGCGCTATGCGAACGGCTGCTCGCGCAGGGCGTGCCCGGATTGCACTTCTATACCCTCAACGCGGCGTCGGCCACCAAGGCGATGTGGCAGCGACTCGGTCTGTAACGCGTCGCGAAATCGTTGGCCGAACGGTGGGCGGATGGGAAGTCAATTCTAATCACAATTCAGTGATTTCCTAATCAAAAACACCACAAATAGGCGGTTTGCTAGGGATTTGGCGTGTTGTGGCACGGGGGAAGCTTCAGTAATATCCCCGGTAGGCTCGGCGACAGACCGTTGCCGGGCATCACACCCGATCCCGAGGAGCCTATGAAACAGACTCACACCCTGCGTTTGCTTTTGGCTGCGACGTTGCTTGCCGGTGTGGCCGTGATCCGGCCCGCCGCAGCTGTCGAAATCCCGAACAAGACCCTCGTGTACTGCTCCGAGGGCAGCCCGGTCGGCTTCGATCCGGGCCAGCTCACTACCGGCACCGATTTCGATCCTGCCGACGCCATCTACAATCGCCTGATCGCGTTCAAGCCGGGCGAGACGGGCGTGATGCCCTCACTCGCGGAGTCGTGGGACATCTCGCCGGACAACAAGATCTAC
Source organism: Pandoraea sp. B-6 (assembly GCF_000282835.1). NCBI lineage: Bacteria > Pseudomonadati > Pseudomonadota > Betaproteobacteria > Burkholderiales > Burkholderiaceae > Pandoraea > Pandoraea sp. B-6. The sequence goes on from NZ_KB290530.1 coordinate 31,657, forward strand.
ACATTCCATCTGCGCAAGGGCGTCAAGTTCCACACCACGGAGTACTTCAAACCCACGCGCGATTTCAATGCCGAGGATGTGAAGTTCACCTTCGATCGCATGGGCGATCGCGACATGCCCTTCCGCAAGGCCTATCCGACGGAGTTTCCGTATTTCGTCGACATGGGTCTGCAGGCTGATATCGACCACATCGAGGTCGTTGATCCGTACACCGTTCGCTTCGTGCTGAAGAAGGTCGACGCCCCGTTCCTTCAGAACCTGGCGATGCCGTTCGCATCGATCCTCTCGAAGGAGTACGCCGACAAGCTGCTCGCGGCGAACAACGCTCGCGATATCGCGCTCAAGCCGGTCGGTACCGGGCCGTTCATCTTCCGCAGCTATACGAAAGATGCCACGCTGCGCTTCGATGGCAACAAGGAATACTGGAACACGAGTCTGCCGCCGAAGGTCAGCAAGCTGATCTTCGCGATCACGACCGACGCCAACGTTCGCATTCAGAAGCTCAAGCGCAACGAATGCCAGATCACGACCTACCCGCGCCCGGCCGATGTCGATGCGATCAAGGCCGAGATCGCGGCGCAGGGCAAGGCGTCGAAGCTCAAGATGCCGGACCAGGTCGGCTTCAACCTCGGCTACGTGGCGTACAACGTGCAGAAGAAGCCGCTCGATCGTGTGGAAGTGCGCCAGGCACTCGACATGGCGATCAACAAGAAGGCGATTCTCCAGTCCGTCTATGGCTCGGCCGGACAGTTGTCGAACGGCGCACCGATGCCGCCGACGCAGTGGTCCTACGACAAGAACATCAAGTCGGCTGGCTACGACCCGGAGAAAGCCCGTGCGCTGCTTGAGAAGGCGGGCGTGAAGAACATGGAAATCACGCTGTGGGCCATGCCGGTGCAACGTCCGTATAACCCGAACGGCAAGCTCATGGCCGAGATGATTCAGGCCGACTGGGCAAAGATCGGCGTGAAGGCCAATATCGTCACGTACGAGTGGGGTGAGTACATCAAGCGCGCCAAGGCGGGTGAGCACGACGCGTTGCTCATTGGCTGGACCGGCGACAACGGCGACCCGGACAATTGGCTCGGCGTGTTGCTCGGCTGCGATTCGGTCAACGGCAACAACTTCTCGAAGTGGTGCTACAAGCCGTTCGACGATCTCATCAAGCAAGCACGCCAGACCACGGACGTCGCCTTGCGCACGAAGCTCTACACGCAGGCACAGGAGATCTTCGCGCAACAACTGCCGTTCTCGCCCATCGCGCACTCCACGCAGTACAAGCCGATGGCCACGAACGTGAAGGGCTTCAAGCTGAGCCCGTTCGGCCGCAACAGCTTCATTGGCGTATCGCTGGAGTAAGGCACCCGGCGGGCGCGTTGATGACCGCATCCGGCTGACGCCGGGTGTCGGTCGCTATCTGTCGCCGTCCGTCGTCATCCCGGTATCACGCAGGCAGACTCGGCCGCCGCGCCCGAGTCCGCCTGCCGCAACAGGACAAAGGATCGTCCATGATTGATTCACGCGGCATAGCGCCATCCGTCCCCGCACAGGGGATGGGCGGTGCGCGAAGCCCCCACGGAAACCTCCTATGCTGAGATTCGTCATGAGACGACTGGGCATGGTGATCCCGACGTTCATCGGCATCACCGTCCTGGCGTTCGCGCTCATTCACCTGATTCCCGGCGATCCGATCGAAGTGCTCGTGGGCGAGCGAAATCTCGACCCGGTCATGCACGCCGAGGCGATGAAGCGCCTGGGTCTCGATCAGCCGCTCACCACGCAATATTTCGTCTATCTGAAGCACGCGGCGCAAGGCGACCTCGGGCGCTCCATCGTCACCAACGAGGGGGTGCTTCACGAGTTCTTCGCCCGCTTTCCCGCGACGCTCGAACTTGCCCTGTGCGCAATGATCTTCGCGCTCGCAGTCGGCTTGCCCGCCGGCGTGGCGGCGTCGCTGCGGCGCGGCAAAATGCTCGACCACACCACGATGGGCGCGGCCCTCACGGGCTACTCCATGCCGATTTTCTGGTGGGGCCTGCTGCTCATCATGTTCTTCTCCGTCTACCTGCAATGGACGCCCGTCTCCGGCCGCATTGGCGTGGAGTACGATGTGCCGCACGTCACCGGCTTCATGCTCATCGACACATTGCTCTCGGGCGACGAAGGGGCGTTCAGTTCCGCGGTGAGTCATCTGATTCTGCCCACCATTGTGCTCGGCACCGTGCCGCTCGCGGTGATTGCCCGCATGACGCGCTCGGCCATGCTCGAAGTGCTTCGCGAGGACTACATCCGTACGGCGCGTGCGAAGGGACTCTCCCCGTGGCGCGTGATCGTCGTGCATGCGTTGCGCAATGCGCTGATTCCGGTCATCACCGTGATTGGTCTGCAAGTCGGCGCGCTGCTCGCCGGTGCGGTGCTGACCGAGAACGTGTTCTCGTGGCCCGGCATCGGCAAATGGCTGATCGATGCCATTCTGCGACGCGACTATCCGGTGGTGCAGGGCGGCATTTTGCTCATCGCAACGGGCGTGATCCTGGTCAACCTGCTGGTCGACGTGCTCTATGGCGTCGTCAACCCGCGCATCCGGCACTGAGGGACGTCAATCATGAGCGATACACCGGCTACGCTGCCGCCCCCCGCCGCCGTGACGGCCACACCTCGTGCGCGGTTGTTCCGGGAGTTCCTGCGCAGCTTCACCGCGAACCGTGGTGCAACGGCCGCGGCCATCGTGCTGTTGTCGATGTTCGTGGCGGCGATCTTCGCGCCATGGATCGCGCCGCACAGCCCCATCGAGCAATATCGCGACTTCGTGAAGATTCCGCCCGCCTGGTTCGACGGCGGCAAGCTTCAGTTCCTGCTCGGGACCGACGAGGCCGGCCGCGACATTCTTTCGCGTCTGATCTATGGCGCACGCCTGTCGTTCTGGATCGGTCTGTCGTCGGTGGTGCTCTCGCTGATTCCGGGCATTCTGCTGGGGCTGCTGGCGGCATTCTTCCCACGCTGGCTCGACACGCCGATCATGCGGTTGATGGACATGATGATGGCGTTGCCGTCGCTGTTGCTGGCCGTGGCCGTGGTCGCCGTGATCGGCCCGGGCCTCGCCAACACGACCATCGCCATCGCGATCGTGACGTTGCCGGCGTATGTGCGTTTGACGCGCGCAGCGGCGATTGGCGAGTTGCAGCGCGAATATGTCATTGCCTCGCGCATGGCCGGGGCGGGCACGCTGCGACTGATGTTCTCGACGGTGTTGCCGAACTGCGCGGCGCCGCTCATCGTGCAGGCCACGCTGAGTTTCTCGGTGGCCATTCTCGATGCGGCGGCGCTCGGCTTTCTTGGCCTGGGCGTGCAACCGCCGCTCGCCGAGTGGGGCTCGATGCTTGCCTCCGCACGCGACTACATGGAAAGTGCCTGGTGGATTGTGACGCTGCCGGGACTTGCGATCGTCATCTCGGTGCTCGCCATCAACCTAGTCGGCGACGGCCTGCGCGACGCACTTGACCCCAAATTGAAGCGAATCGCATGAGCCTGCTCTCCATTCGAAATCTTTCGGTCGACTTCGACGGCGCACGCGCGGTCGAGGCCATTGACCTCGACGTCGGCCAGGGTGAGATTCTTGGCGTGGTCGGCGAATCCGGTTCGGGCAAGAGCGTGACGATGCTCGCGCTCATGGGGCTGGTCGACGCGCCAGGCCGCGTACGTGCCGACGAAGTAAGCTTCGACGGACGCGATCTGCTGCGCGCGTCGGCGCGCGAGCGTCGCGGCATCGTCGGCCGCGACGTGTCGATGATCTTTCAGGACGCGCTTTCCAGCCTGAATCCGAGCTACACCGTTGGCTATCAGATCGCCGAGGTGTTGCGCCGCCACATGGGGCTGCGCGGACGTGCGTTGCACAATCGCGTCGTCGAGTTGCTGGAGCAGGTCGAAATTCCCGATGCCGCGAACCGGGTCGGCGCGTATCCGCATCAGCTCTCCGGCGGAATGAACCAGCGGGTGATGATTGCGATGGCGATTGCCTGTCGCCCGAAGCTGCTCATTGCCGACGAGCCGACCACCGCGCTCGACGTCACCATCCAGGCGCAGATCATGGCCTTGCTGCTGCAATTGCAGAAGGATCACGGCATGGCGCTCGTGCTGATCTCCCATGATCTCGCCGTCGTGGCCGAAGTCGCGCACCGGGTGGCCGTCATGTATGCGGGGCAGGTGATCGAAAACCAGCAGGTGCCGGCGCTGTTCGATGCCCCGCATCATCCCTACACGGAGGCGTTGCTCGCAGCGATTCCCGAGCACAACCGGGGCGTGCGGCGACTGCGTACGTTGCCGGGCATGGTGCCGGGGCGCGACGATCGGCCGACGGGCTGTCTGCTTTCGCCGCGTTGTCCGTATGCCGACGACCATTGCCGCACGGTGCCCCCGGCGTTGCAGCCCTACGTCGGGCCGAACGCTTCGGGCTCGCCCCAGGTGCGATGCTTCAAGCCGCTGCCGCATGCGTTGGCGGAAGAACGCACGACAGGAGGTGCGCAATGAGTGAAACTGTTTTCGCGACACCTCCGGGAGTGCCGCAGGCCCCGGACGCACATGAAGCTGACCGCGGCGGCAGCCGCGTGGTGCTCGCCGCGCACGATTTGACGCGCTTCTACGCCGTCAATCGTGGCTTCATGCGCCCACAGGCCACGGTCAAGGCACTCAACGGCGTGTCGTTCTCGCTGGCCGCCGGTCGTACGCTGGCCGTGGTCGGTGAGTCGGGGTGCGGCAAATCGACGCTGGCGCGGGTGCTGACGTTGATCGAAGCACCGACGTCCGGCAGACTCGTGGTCGACGCGACCGAGACCACGGCGGCGTCGGCGGGGGCGCTGGCGCCGCTGCGCACGCGGATCCAGATGGTGTTCCAGAACCCGTATGCGTCGCTCAACCCTCGCAAGACGGTGGGGCAGGCGCTCGACGAGCCGCTGTCCATCAACACCTCGGCGAGCCGTGCCGAACGCGGCGAGACGATCGCGGCGATGATGCGCACGGTGGGGCTGCGTCCGGAACATGTGGCGCGCTATCCGCACATGTTCTCTGGCGGGCAGCGGCAGCGGGTGGCGATTGCCCGGGCGATGATCCTGTCGCCGGCCATCGTGGTCGCGGACGAGCCGGTTTCGGCCCTGGATGTCTCAATTCAGGCACAGATCCTGAATCTTTTCATGGATTTGCAGGACCGATACGCGACGAGTTACGTATTCGTGTCGCATAATCTCGCCGTGGTCGAGCATGTGGCCGACGACGTCATGGTGATGTATCTCGGCCGCGCGGTCGAACACGGCCCCAAGGCCGCCGTGTTCGGCAAGCCGCTGCATCCGTACACCAAGGCGCTGATGTCGGCGACGCCGGCGATCAAGGCCGCCGAGCGGCGCGTGAAGATGGCGCTGACCGGCGAGTTGCCCTCGCCGCTGCGGCCACCGCCGGGGTGTGCGTTTGCACCGCGCTGTCCGTACGCGATAGACCGTTGCCGCGAAGAAGTGCCGCAACTGCGCAAGCTCGACGGGCGTCTGGTGGCGTGCCATCGGGTTGAAGACATTGAGGGATGACGAGATTGGGTGGACCACCACGCGCGACGCATGTGAGTCGGGGCGCTGCATTGGCCGGCTGGCTGCTCGGTTGCCTGCTGATGACGTTCGCCATCACGCTGGACGCGGCGTCGATCGTAACGCCGCAAGCCGTGGCGCCGCGAACGTTGCCGCTGGTCGTGCCCGAGCCGGGCGAATCGCCGCCCGGCGCCAATCTCCCGTTTTACGAAGCCCGCAAGGGCGACATGACCATCTACGTGATGGGCACCCTGCACGTCGGCAAGCCGGACGACTACCCGTTTCGCAAAGTCGTGGTCGATGCGCTGCGCGTGTCGTCGGTGGTGGCATTCGAGTTGTCGCCCGACGACCTGACGATGTCCCAGGACGACGTGCAGAAGTACGGCATGTGCTCACGCGCCTGTCTGCCGAGGCTTATCCCGGGGGCGCTGTGGCGTAAGCTGCGCGCGCGTCTCAAGGGCAATCCGGCGATGCTGGCCGAGATTCGTCACATGCGTCCGTGGCTGGCGGCGCTGCTCGTCGAGACGCTGGATTCGATGGGGGCCGATCTGCAAACGGAGTACGGCACCGAGAACCAGTTGGAGAACATCTATCGCGGGCGCATCGTCGGTCTCGAATCGCTGGCGGAGCAGATGGATGCCTTCACCGGACTGACGTCGGCTCAGCAAAACGAACTGCTGGCGCAGGAGCTGGTGCTCACACCCAAGACCGCCACGGCGCAGGTAGAGGAGTTGCATCGTCTGTGGCGGGCCGGGGATGCCGAGCTGGTGTTCGACTGGTCTCAGGGCAAGGCGGCGCAAGTGCGCCGCAACGTGGCACTGGCCGACGCGATCGACGAGCGCATTCTGTTCTCGCGCAATCGGCGTTTTCTGGCGCGCATGCTGTTTCTGGCGGACCCGGGCAAGCCGGTCTTCGTCGCCATCGGCACGCTCCATCTCGGCGGCCCGCATGGGGTGCTGCAACTGCTGCGGGAGCATGGATTTTCCGTGGCGCAGCGGTAGTCTGAAACGGACCTGAGACAGGCGGGCGATCCGGCTAGGAATCGCCCGAGAAACAAGCCCACCCGATTGACTCCCCCATCCCTGACGATTAATTTGGTCACACTCGTGTGAGTGGTCCCCCGCCCAAATCCTCGTCAGGAGTCACGATGCCAATTGTCGATCAAAGCGCCGATCTTGCCGTGCGCCAAGCGCCGGCGCATGCCATTCCTTCCACACCTTTTGAGCCGTCCGAGCCGGTTGAGCCCGTTGAGCGCATAGAGCATTACGCGCTCAGCGTTGAAGAAGAGGCGCAGATCCTCTACGAAGCAACGATCCGCGGACTTGCCGACGTGGCCGCCGGCCGCAAGCTGCCCAGCGAAGTCGTAAAGACCGGATGCTCCGTCGACCTCAATGAAGCGTATTTCGAGTTCCCGCATGACCCCAGCGAGATCCACGTCGACGAGTTTGTGGGCATCCTACTGGGGCTGCGGGACGCCGACGCCGGCCGCACGGTACCCGATGAGGTGGTCAGCGCCGAGGCTGAGGCGTGGAGACGGAGCGTTCTGAAACGGCTGTGATTGCAACGATCCAATGGTCAAAGCATGCCCAAAGGGATCGCACCATCGCCAGGATGTCGCTGGAGAATTTCAACCTCCACGTCGCCCTCGATTTTGAGGATTCGCTGAAACGCGCAGTGAAAACACTGCGCTCGTTTCCTGCCATTGGTCGTCCCGGGCGCTTACCCAATACCCGAGAACTTGTTTCTCACAAGCGATACCGAATCATTTACCGTCTAAAGGAGAACAAAGTCACCATTCTCAAATTACACAACGTCAGTCGTCCCTGGCCTCCCAGGGACTACCCATTCCACGACTGACGTATCCCCGGCCGGCGGCTTCGTGCATGACCTCAAGCCAGCATCCCCCGTGCCTCGATAAAACGGATGATCTCCTGAAGGCCTTTGCCTTCCCTCATGTTCCCCATGACGAACGGACGCATGCCGCGCATCTTTTGCGTATCCGACCGCATGATGTCCAGCGATGCCCCGACGTAGGGGGCGAGATCGGTCTTGTTGATGACGAGGAGATCGGACTTGGTGATGCCGGGGCCGCCCTTGCGCGGAATCTTCTCGCCACCGGCCACATCGATCACGTAGATCGTGAGATCCGAGAGTTCGGGACTGAACGTGGCCGCGAGGTTGTCGCCACCCGATTCGATGAAGACCACGTCGGCGTCAGGAAAGCGTTCGAGCATGCGTTCGACGGCCTCGAGGTTGATCGATGCATCCTCCCGGATGGCCGTGTGCGGGCAACCGCCGGTCTCGACGCCAAGGATGCGCTCGGGCGCCAGCGCGCCGGCCACCGTGAGCAGGCGCTGGTCCTCTTTCGTATAGATGTCGTTGGTGATGACGACGAGATCGTAGCGCTCGCGCATGGCTTTGCAGAGCATCTCGGTCAGGGTGGTCTTGCCGGAGCCGACCGGGCCTCCGATGCCGACACGCAGCGGCGGATTCTTCTTGGTACGACGGGCGTTGGCAGAAGTCGTCATGGCGAATGTCGTGAGTGGCGGAAAAAAGGAAAGATGACGAAATGACGAAATGACGAAAATCGTGGACGCGACGTATCGCGTCTCACGAACGGAACAAGCGTGAATACTGTGTTTCGTGACGCGACGCGAGAATGGCGAGCGCCGGGGAAAAGGTATTGATCCGGTCATCCGGCAACGACGCGGCTCGATGCGCGGCATCGACCACACGAGGGCGCAATGCCACGATGACCCGTTGCGCGGCCAATTGTCCGAGCGGCACGGCTTTGAGCGCGCCGGCCACCTGATTCTCGAGCCAACTGAACGCGTAAGCGACGAGCGTGTCCAGCAGCGGAGCGCCATGCGTCAGCGCCGCAAAGGCGAAGGCCGTTGGCAACGCGATCGGACGCAGCGAGGACAGGTGTTCGCGCTGTATCGGATTCCCCCATTCGAGGGAGATCGCCAGTTGCGTGAGCGACCAGCCCATCTGCTCGGTTTCCGCACGCAACTCGGCCGCCTCGCGCGTGGCGAGTAGCCATTCGTTCACACGGGTGAGCGACGCGACATCGCCCGCTTGCCAGTGGCGCCACTGTCTGGCGAGCAGGGCCATCTCGCCGGTCGTGAATACGCCGTCGAGCTGGCTGGCAATCCAGCGCTCGGCGCTCGGGGCATCGTGGATGATGCCATGTTCCACCGCGGCTTCGAGCCCTTGTGAATAGCTGAACGCGCCGATGGGCAGCGCCGGCGATGCGAGATGCAGCAGCGCCGCGAGTGACTGCAACGACGCGGTGGCAACCGGTTCAGCGAGAGGACTGGCCAGACTTGCCGTCATCGGTCGGACTCACAGGGAAAGGCGCATTGCCGGTAGTGGTGCTGTCCGGCGTATGGGAGTGGTCATGCCCGCAATCGGGGCCGTGAACATGGGCATGGCCGTGATGATCGTCGTGAGCGTGCGAGTGCGCGCAATCCGGGCCATGCGCGTGAACCGCCGCGTGATCGTGATGGCACCCCGGGCCGTGAACATGGCCGCGATCATGGTCATGATCGTGCCCGTGCCCGTGCCCGTGCCCGTGATCATGCTCATGCTCGTGCGAATGTCCATGATGCTCATGGAACACGCGCTGGGCGAGCGCCATGTCTTCGGCGAAGCTCGCATCGTGACCATGCTTGTGGCCGCCGCCATAGGCACCCGCTTCGGGTTCGAACGGCATCAAGGCTTCGGCTACGTCGACGTCGAGTCGCAGCAACATGTCGCGCAGCACCGGGTCGTATTCGAGCTTGAGATAACCATCGCCCACTTCGACAGGCGTATGCCGATTGCCGAGATGGTATGCCGCGCGGGTCAGCGCGAGCGGCGTGGCGGCCGTGACGAGCAGCACCGTCTCGGGGGCGGCTTCCACGCGAATGAGACCGCCGTCGTCGGCCACGAGCCCGTCACCGCCGCGCAGCACGGTGCCACGCGGCAGGAACAGGGCGACGTCTTCGCCGGTCTCCAGCGTGGCGCGCAGGCGGCTCTTGCTGCGCGCATCGAACGGCAGCACGAGCGCCGGGGCACGCCGCATGAGCGGCGCAGCCAGGCGTCCGGCCTCGAGGCGTTTCTCGACGCGGCGCAGCGTCGTCGAAGGGGCGGCGTTATCTGCCGGGTGGGGCGATTCGGGGGCTTGCGACATAGCTCAGAAGAGGAAGTAACGTTGCGCCATCGGCAGCACGCTCGCAGGCTCGCAGGTCAGCAACTGCCCGTCGGCGATGACCTGATAGGTCTCGGGGTCGACGCTGATATGCGGCAGCCAGTCGTTGTGGATCATGTTGGCCTTGGTCACCTGCCGGATATTGCGCACCGGCACGATGCGCTTGGCCAGTCCATAGCGGCCGGCCACGTCGCCATCGTACGCCGCCTGCGACACAAACGTGAGCGACGTGCGCGCCAGCGCCCCGGCGCGCGCGCCGAACATTTCGCGATAGTGCACCGGCTGAGGCGTCGGGATGGACGCGTTCGGGTCCCCCATGAGCGCTGACGTAATCATGCCGCCCTTGAGAATCAGCGACGGCTTCACGCCGAAGAACGCCGGTTCCCACAGGACCAGGTCGGCCCATTTGCCGACCTCCACCGAGCCGATCTCATGGGCCATGCCGTGTGTGATCGCCGGGTTGATCGTGTACTTCGCCACGTAGCGCTTGACGCGGAAGTTGTCGGCCTGCGCCGAGTCGGTGCCGAGCGCGCCGCGCTGCACCTTCATCTTGTGCGCCGTCTGCCACGTGCGCATGACGACCTCGCCGACGCGCCCCATGGCCTGAGAGTCCGACGAGATCATCGACAGTGCGCCAAGGTCATGCAGGATGTCTTCGGCGGCAATCGTTTCGCGGCGAATGCGCGATTCGGCGAACGCAATGTCTTCCGCGATGGCCGGATCGAGGTGATGGCAGACCATCAACATGTCGAGATGCTCGTCGAGCGTGTTGATGGTGTACGGCCGCGTCGGGTTGGTGGACGACGGCAGCACGTTCGCCTCGCCGCACACTTTGAGAATATCCGGTGCGTGACCGCCCCCGGCGCCCTCGGTGTGGTACGTGTGGATCGTGCGGCCCTTGATGGCCGCAACGGTGGCTTCGACGAAGCCGCCCTCGTTGAGCGTGTCGGTGTGGATGGCGACCTGCGTATCGGTCGCATCGGCCACCGACAGGCAGGCGTCGATGGCGGCCGGCGTGGAGCCCCAGTCTTCGTGCAGCTTCAGGCCGATCGCGCCGGCCTCGATCTGCTCCATCAGCGGGGCGGGCTGGCTGACGTTGCCCTTGCCGAGAAAGCCGAGGTTGATCGGCCAGCCGTCGGCCGCTTGCAGCATGCGCTCCAGGTGCCACGGCCCCGGCGTGCAGGTGGTGGCGTTCGTGCCGGTCGCCGGCCCGGTGCCGCCGCCGAGCAGCGTGGTCACGCCGGACGAGAGCGCCTCGTCGATCTGTTGCGGGCAAATGAAGTGGATGTGCGAGTCGATGCCGCCTGCCGTGACGATCATGCCTTCGCCGGCGATCACTTCCGTCGCGCCGCCCAGTGGAATGGTCACGCCGGGCTGGATGTCCGGATTGCCCGCCTTGCCGATGCCCCAGATCCGGCCGTCCTTGAGTCCGATGTCGGCTTTGACGATGCCCCAGTGGTCGATGATGACGGCATTGGTGATGACGGTATCCACGACGTCGGCACGCGTGCGCTGCGATTGGCCCATGCCGTCGCGAATCACCTTGCCGCCGCCGAACTTCACTTCTTCGCCGTAGATCGTATAGTCGCGCTCGATCTCGACGATGAGTTCCGTGTCGGCGAGCCGCAGCCGGTCGCCCGTCGTGGGGCCGAACATTTCCGCATAGGCGCGGCGTGAAATCTTCATAGCGCCCCCATCACGCGACCCGCGAAGCCGAAGACGCGGCGGTCCCCCGCCAACGCGACCAGTTCGACCGTGCGTTGCTGCCCCGGCTCGAAGCGCACCGCGGTGCCGGACGCAATGTTCAGGCGAAAGCCGCGCGTCGCTTCGCGGTCGAATTGCAGCGCGTCGTTGACTTCGTAGAAGTGAAAATGCGAGCCGATCTGGATCGGGCGATCGCCGGTGTTGGCAACGCTCACGCTGAGGGTCGGGCGACCCTCGTTCAGCGTGACGTCACCTGCGGCGGGCAACAGTTCTCCGGGAATCATGAGCGTCTCTTGGAGGAATTGAAGGATGCGCGCAACCTTGGCCGTTCAGGCCGCCGCGACGAGCAGCGCCGCGCCGTAGGCGAGCACGCCCGCGCCGAGCACGCGCGGCAACCACGCGGTACGGCGACGCAGCGCAACGCCGGCCACGATGCCCAGACTGTGCAGCACGCCGGTCGCGAGCAGAAAGCCGGCCATGTAATGCATGGCGCTCGCCTCGACCGGCAATTCCGCACCGTGAGCCACCCCATGGAAGATCGCGAACGCGCCGACGACAGCAGCCCCCGCTGCGGCGGGGAGCTTCGCGCGCGTCGCGAGCATGAGTCCCAGCACGAGCAGCGAGACGGCAATCATCGGCTCGACGCCCGGCAGCCCCGCGCCATACGCCATGCCGAGTAACCCGCCTGCAGCAAGCATGGCGACGAAAGCCAACGGGGCGAGCCAGACACGTTTCGACGTGAGCGCACTCCACAAGCCAACCACGATCATGGCGCAAAGGTGATCGGCGCCGGTGAGCGGATGCACGAAACCTGCGACGAAACTGCCCGCCGCGTCATGGCCCGGATGACCGGGGTGCGCGAGCGCCAGACTCGAAGCGGCGAGCAGCGCGAGGCCAGTCGTCACACGCACGACGCGAGGGTACGTGCGACCGGGGGCCGGGGAAGCATCCGCCGCGTACGCGACGGTCACTTCATGGGCATCACGGGCAATAGGGAGGCGAGCCACTGACATGAGACGTCCTTAAGATGGGGTTGTCGACGACAGAGAATCGAATGCGAAGCGAAGGACAAGGGTGACCGAGAACGAACGGCGATGAGGGCCACCTTCCTACGCTCGGCATTCCGCGCGTGCGTCCTTCAGGGAATCGGGTGGTGCACGGTGACGAGCTTGGTGCCGTCCGGAAACGTGGCTTCGACCTGAATGTCCGGAATCATTTCGGGCACGCCTTCCATCACGTCGTCGCGCGAGAGCAGCGTGGTGCCGTAATGCATCAGGTCGGCCACGGTGCGTCCGTCGCGCGCGCCTTCCATGAGGGCGGCGCTGATGAAGGCCACGGCCTCCGGGTAATTCAGTTTCAGCCCGCGCGCACGCCGACGTTCGGCGAGCAAGGCGGCGGTGAAGATGAGCAACTTGTCTTTTTCGCGCGGAGTGAGCTTCATCGTGAACGGGGGGGAACGTCAATGCGAAAGGGTCGTGGGGCGGTCGCCGTTGCCGCACATCATAGGCGCACGTTCTTGTCCGCGCCACTGGGTTTTGCCGCCTGCGTGGCACGCACCAAAACTGTGCGAAACGACGCGGCGGCAGGTGTCGGTCATCGGCGTCGTCATTGGCAGAGAAAGCGCTGCAATTCTGGTGTCGACGGCTGCGTGAAGAGGGTTTCCGGCGCGCCGGACTCCCAGATCTTGCCCTGATGCATGAACACCACGCGGTCCGACACATGACGGGCGAAGCGCATCTCGTGCGTGACGAGAATCAGCGTCATGCCTTCGGCGGCGAGGTTTTCGAGCACCCCCAGCACTTCGGCGACCAACTCGGGATCCAGTGCCGAGGTGATCTCGTCGCACAGCATCACGGCCGGACGCATGGCGAGCGAGCGGGCGATCGCCACACGCTGCTGTTGACCGCCCGAGAGCTGCGATGGATAGCTGTCGAACTTGTCGGCCAGTCCCACCTTATCGAGCATGGCGCGGGCAACGTCGCGCGCTTCGGCGCCCGGCGTCTTCTTCACCACCTTCTGCGCGAGCATCACGTTCTCGCCGGCCGACAGATGCGGAAACAGGTTGTACTGCTGGAACACCATGCCGACTTTCAGACGCAATGCGCGCAGATCGGTGTCGCGCGCTCCGACGTGCACGCCCTCCACGGCGACACTGCCCGCGTCGAACCGCTCCAGGCCGTTGAGCGTGCGCAGCAATGTGCTCTTGCCCGACCCGCTCTTGCCGATGATCGACACGACCTGGCCGCGCTCGACGTCCAGATCGATGCCCTTGAGCACGGGGGTTTCGCCGAAGCGCTTTTGCATGCCCCTGACTTCAATGAGCGACATGGAGTTTCCTTTCGAGATGACGCGCCCACAGCGACAGCGGATAGCAGGCAGCAAAGTAGAGCAGCGCGACGAGGCCGTACACGGTGAACGGCTGGAACGTCGCGTTGGTGAGCATGGTGCCGGTCTTGGTGAGTTCGTCGAAGCCGATGATCGACGCGAGCGCCGTGCTCTTGACGACCTGCACCGAGAAGCCGACCGTGGGCGCGATGGCAATGCGCAGTGCCTGCGGCAAGATCACGTGACGCAGTTGCTCGCCGTATCGCATGGCGAGACTCGACGAGGCTTCCCATTGGCCGTGCGGAATCGCGTCGACGCAACCGCGCCAAATCTCCGTGAGATAGGCGCTCGTGTAGAGCGTGAGGCACACGGCCGCCGCGACCCAGGGCGAGACGTCGAGACCGAGCAGCGGCAAGCCGAAGAACACCAGGAACAACTGCATGAGCAGCGGCGTGCCCTGGAACACTTCGATATACAGCGCCACGGCGCGTGCTGCCCAGGAAACGCGTCCAACGCGCACGACAAGCAACATCAGGGCGACGCCGCCGCCGCAGACGAAGGCGATGGCCGACAGGGCGAGCGTCCAGCGGGCTGCCAGCAGCAGGCCGTGCAACATGTCCCACGTCGAGAACTCGATCATCGGGCACCTGCCTTGACGTTGACCGTGCCGCGAAAGAGGCGCCGTGCGCAGCGCGTCAGCACACGGCGCAGTGCGATCGCGAGCGCGAGGTACACGGCGGTGACGATCAGATAGCTCTCGAACGCCCGGAACGTGCGCGACTGCACGAAGTTGGCGGCGTATGACAGATCGGGCACGGAGATCTGCGAGACGACGGCCGACCCCAGCATCACGATCACGATCTGGCTGGCGAGTGCGGGGAACACCTTGGCAAACGCCTGCGGCAAGATCACATGACGCAGGATCTGGCCGCGCGTCATGGCGAGCGACAGTCCCGCTTCGGACAGACCGCGCGGCACCGCTCGCATGCCGGCGCGAATGATCTCGGTGGCGTACGCGCCCAGGTTCACGCTCATGGCGAGCACGGCGGCGGTCGTCTCGTCGATATGAATGCCAAGACTCGGCAGTCCGAAGAAGATGAAGAAGAGCTGCACAATGAACGGCGTGTTGCGGATCAGCTCGACGTACAGCCCGGTAATGGCTTTGAGCCACACCGCGCCTTCCTCGCGGGCGACGGCGCACAGCGCGCCGAGGCTCACGCCCGCGACCGTGGACACGGCCGTGAGCACAACCGTCAGCGCGGCGCCGCGCACGAAGAGCATCAGGTATTGCCGCAGATCGGCAAAATCGAGAACGTAATGCATGTGAAGCCGGTGAGGAGTCGCGAGGGGCGGGATGTCAAGATCAGAGATTCGTCGGCAGCGGCATGCCGAGCCACTTCTGCGAGACGTTGCTCAGCGCGCCATCTTTCTTCGCCGCGGCGAGAATCTCGTTGACCTTGGCGAGCAGCCGCGGCTCGTTCTTGTTCAGGCCGACGAAGCACGGCGAGTTCTTGATGAGAAACTTCGGCTCCGGCAACTTGGGCGGGTGCTTGGCGAGAATGGCCGCAGCCACGACGTTGCCCGTGGCGACCAATTGCACCTGCCCGGACAGGAACGCCGAGATCGTGCCGTTGTTGTCTTCGAAGCGCTTGATCGTGACGTCGGCCGGGGCGATCTTCGAGAGTTCGAGGTCTTCGACGGCGCCGCGCGTCACACCGACGGTCTTGCCCGACAGGTCGGCGGGCTTGGACACCGCGAGATCCTTGGGCCCGAACACGCCGTTGTAGAACGGCGCATACGCTTGCGAGAAATCGATGACCTTCTCGCGCTCGGCGTTCTTGCCGAGGCTGGAGATCACCAGGTCGGCCTTGTTCGTCGTGAGGTAGGGGATGCGGTTGGCGCTCGTCACCGGCACCAGTTCCAGCTTCACGCCCATGCCCTTGGCGAGCAAGGCGGCAGCGTCGATGTCGTAGCCGACCGGCTTCATGTCGGCGCCGATCGAACCGAACGGCGGGAAGTCTTGCGGCACGGCTACGCGCAGGGTGCCACGCTTGATGATGTCGTCGAGTCCGTCGGCATGCGCGCTGCGTGGCACGGCCACGGCGAAGACGGTGATTGCGCTCACGGCCAGCATCAGCGTGGTGAACGCGCGACGGGTCCGTGCGCGTGCGCCGAGCGTGGCGGCAACGGTGTCGTGAGAGAAGGCACTACGAATGAACGGCAGCATAGAGGCAACCTCGTGGATCGGGGGGGGCGAAGCATTCCGGTAACAGGAGTGTTCCGGCGGCCGGCACATCTGGTCTGACCGGTCGATACAGTGATCTAGCAGGAATCGTGCCCGGCAATGCTTCAGGTCACGGGGCTGATGGGATGGGGCGCACGCACGCGCAACGTGCCGTGCCGACGGCAACGGCGACAGCAATGGCGACGACAACGGGAAGTGGCGAAAACGGGGAGGGAAGCCCAGCATTGGTGCGAATTCGGGCCGGAGAGGATGACGCGGCAGCGCGCGCGTCACCGTTATGGTGCGTGTGGTGTGTGTGACGGGAGGGAAGCCGTCTCACGTCGCCCAGAGTCGCAGCGGCTCGGCGGGCACGCCGTGAACGAGCGGGCGCAGCGTCAGCCAATGCGAGACCAGCAACCGCCGTACCGTCTCCATGTCGTAGCCGAGCACGCGCAGCACGAGCACGTTGCCCGGCAGGCACGTGATCCCCGCGCGCAGCGTGTCGTCGAACGGCAGGCCTTGGGCGAGCGACTCGGCCAGCTCGCGTGTGCAAGCGGCACCGACGGCCCACAGCGTGGCGAAGATGGGGAAACCCGCCAGCGCGGTGGTGCCGGTGCGTTGCGCATCGTCGGCGTCGAGCACGGCCTGTTCCGCCCACAGCAGACGATCCGTCGCATCGCGCAGTTCGAAGCGCGCGCGCCATTGGCCGTGCGTCCACTGCTCGCCGGCCGCCTGACGGCCGAGCAGCGTGGCGTCCCAGCCGATGACGGACGCGTTCTCGCCAAGCTTCACGGTGATGCACTGGCGCGCATCCGCATGCTCGAACACGATGTTCTCGAGCGGCAGCCAGTCGAGCTTCGCGCCGTCGCGTACGGTGAGGCTGATGTCCTGCGTCCCGAATCGGCCTTGCGACTTGTACCACTTGGTCGCCCCTGGCGTGGTCAATACGGCGTGCGCGTTGGGACCGACCTCGACGTCGATGGACAGCGTGTCGCCGCCCGCAATCCCGCCGGGCGGATGTACGACAACGGCATGACAAATGCCGGGGCCTTCCGGATGAAGTGACTTCTGGACGACGAGCGGGCCGTGGTGGCGTCGCGTGGCGAGAACGGTGCGCGCTTCCTGACGGGCGAAGCCGAGCGTCAGCGCGGCGTGCCAGCCGGCGCTGGGCGTGTGCGGAGAATTCATGAAAATCGTTCGGCAATGGATGGCGCGAATCTAGCACGCGCCGACCGTGCGCGACATCGAAACCTGCCGTCTCTGTCTCACACGGCCACCTGATGCCGTACGCCGTCGGCTTCCATGTCCTTGCCGAGGCCGCTCGCCACGATGGCGCCCCGACTCATCACGCGATAGTGATCCGCGAGTTGCAGGGCAAAGTCGTAATACTGCTCGACCAGCAATACCGTCATGCCGCGTTCGTCGACCAGACGCCGCAATGTTGTCCCGATGTCCTTGATGATCGACGGTTGAATGCCTTCGGTCGGCTCGTCGAGGATCAGCAGTTGCGGGTCGCTCATGAGCGCGCGTCCAATGGCAAGTTGCTGTTGTTGCCCGCCGGACAGATCGCCGCCGCGCCGCTGCTTCATATCGCGCAATACGGGGAACAGTTCGTAGATGTGCTCGGGCACGCCGCGCTTGGCCTCGCGCGCGGGACGGCTCGCCGCACCGATCAACAGATTCTCTTCGACGGTGAGACGCGGGAAGATCTCGCGTCCTTGCGGCACGTACGCCAGCCCATGCGCCACGCGCGCATACGGGGGGGCTGACGTCAGGGCAGTGCCGCGCCACGCGATGCTGCCCGACTTCACCGGCACCACGCCCATGAGGCACTTGAGCAGTGTGGTCTTGCCCACGCCGTTGCGCCCGAGCAGCACGGTGAGCTGGCCGTCGGGCACGGTGAACTCCACGTTGCGCAGAATGTGGCTGCCACTGTAGTACTGATTGAGTGCGTGAATTTCCAACATGGTCAGCGTCCCAGATACGATTCGATCACGCGCTCGTCGCGTTGCACGACATCGAGCGTGCCTTCCGCCAGCACCCGCCCTTCGGCCATCACGGTCACGAGTCCCGTCTCGCCGGCGAGCGCGGCGACGAACGCCATGTCGTGCTCGACCACCATCATCGAACAATGCCCGCGCAGCCGGTTGAGCAACTCGGCGAGCTGCGCGGTCTCTTCGTCGGTCATGCCGGCGGCGGGTTCGTCGAGCAGCAGGAGTTGCGGTTGCTGCATGAGCAACATGCCGATCTCCAGGCGCTGCTTCTGGCCGTGCGACAACTGTCCCGCACGCACATGGGCCTGATGCTCCAGGTGCGTGAGCGTGAGCACTTCCTCGATGCGGCGTCGCATGGTCGGCGTGAGCATGTCCCATAGGGCGCGGAACCAGCGTTTGTCGCCCGCACACGCGAGTTCGAGGTTCTCCCACACGCTGTGATGTTCGAACACCGTCGGTTTCTGGAACTTGCGGCCCACGCCCGCCTGCGCGATGGCCGGCTCGTCGAGCCGGGTGAGGTCGAGCGTCTGGCCGAGGAAGGCGCGGCCGGCGTCGGGGCGGGTCTTGCCCGTCACGACGTCCATCATCGTTGTCTTGCCCGCGCCGTTCGGGCCAATGATGCAGCGCAGCTCGTCGGTCTTGATCGCCAGCGACAGGTCGTTGAGGGCGCGAAAGCCGTCGAACGATACGGAGATGTTCTCGAGGTAGAGGATAAGACCGTGCGACGTGTCGATCTCGCCCGGCACCACGAGATGCGACATCCCGGTAGGGTCGCCGCTGACGGTGACGGATGCATCGGGGGCGTCGGCGATTTGCCAACTGATGTCGATGTCGGGTCTCATGCGCGGTCTCCGGTGGCGGGGTGCGGCGCATCGCCTTCGGCGGCGGCCGGCGCGTGTGGCGTGCGCTTGCGGGACAGTTGTGCGACGAGGCCGATCACGCCCTGCGGCAGCAGCAGGGGCACGAGCACGAACATCGCGCCGAGGAAGAACAGCCAGTACTCGGCGAAGTACGCCGTGAAGAAGCTCTTCGCACCGTTGACGAGGAACGCACCGGCAATCGCGCCCACGAGCGAGCCGCGTCCGCCGATGGCGACCCAGATGGCCATCTCGATGGAGTTGACCGGCGCCATCTCGCTCGGGTTGATGATGCCGACCTGCGGCACGTAAAGCGCGCCCGCAATGCCGCACAGCATGGCGGACAACGTCCACACGAACAGCTTGTAGCTCAGCGGCCGGTAGCCGAGGAACATGGCGCGCGATTCGCCGTCGCGAATGGCCGTGACCACACGGCCGAACTTCGAGACGACCAGCGCGCGGCACAGCACGAAGGCACCGATCAGTACGACGAACGTCACGAGGAACAACACCGTGCGCGTGGTTGCCGACGTGATCGAGTAGCCGAGAATGCGCTTGAAGTCGGTGAAGCCGTTGTTGCCGCCGAAGCCGGTTTCGTTGCGATAGAAAAGCAGCATGGCGGCGAACGTGAGCGCCTGCGTGATGATCGACAGGTACACCCCCTTCACGCGTGAGCGGAAGGCCAGATACCCGAAGAGCCACGCGACCACGCCGGGCAGTGCCACGACGAGAAACATCGCCCAGGCGAAATGCTCGGTGCCGGTCCAGTACCAGGGGAGCGACTTCCAGTCGAGAAACACCATGAAGTCGGGCAAGTTGCTGTGATACACGCCGTCGCGCCCGATGCCGCGCATCAGGTACATCCCCATGGCATACCCGCCGAGCGCGAAGAACAGGCCGTGGCCCAGGCTCAGGATGCCGCAATAGCCCCACACCAGATCGAGCGCGAGCGCCGCAATTGCGTAGCACATGATCTTGCCCACGAGCGTCATCGCGTAGGCCGACAGATGCAACGGGTGCGTGGCCGGCAGCACCAGGGCGCAAACCGGCACGAGAATCGTCACCGCCAGCACGAACGCGAACAGCAAGGGCGCGACATGCTTCGGCAGGAGCCGGGCGCGCGGCGGCACGTCCAGCGAGATCGAAGGGGCGATCCCTTCGGGCAGGAAGTTCGACGTCTGCATTCAGGCCTCCGCGCTGCGCCCTTTGAGCGCAAACATGCCCTGCGGGCGTTTCTGGATGAACAGCACGATCAGGATCAGCACGGCGATCTTGGCGAGCACGGCACCCCACACCGGTTCGAGCAGCTTGTTGGCGATGCCCAGGCCGAACGCACCGACGATGGTCCCGGCCAGTTGTCCCACGCCGCCCAGCACCACGGCCATGAACGAGTCGATGATGTAGCTCTGCCCGAGGTCCGGGCCGACGTTGCCGATCTGCGAGAGCGCGCATCCGCCCAGTCCGGCAATGCCCGCGCCAAACGCGAAGGCATAGCTGTCGACGCGTCCCGTCTTCACGCCGACGCAGGCGGCCATCGACCGGTTCTGCGTGACGGCGCGAATGAACAGCCCCAGGCGCGTGAGGTTGAGCACCGACCAGGTGAGCGCCACGACCACCAGCGCGAATATCAGGATCGCGATGCGGTTATACGGCAACATCAGGTTGGGCAGTACGGCGACGCCGCCGCTCATCCACGAGGGATTGATCACTTCCACGTTCTGCGCGCCGAACAGCGTGCGCACGCCCTGGATCATGAGCAGGCTGATACCGAACGTCGTGAGCAGCGTTTCGAGCGGGCGGCCGTACAGATGCTTGATGACGGTGCGCTCCAGCACGAAGCCGAGGAAGGCCGCCACAAGGAAGGCGGCGGGCACGGCGGCGACCAGGTAGGCGTCGAACGCCCCCGGCAGGAAGCGCTGAAAGAGTGTCTGCACCACATACGTGGCGTACGCGCCGACCATCAGGAATTCGCCGTGCGCCATGTTGATGACGCCGATCAGGCCATAGGTGATGGCCAGGCCGAGCGCGGCGAGCAGCAGCACACTGCCGAGCGACAGACCGGCGAAAAGCGTGCCGAAGAACTCGCTGCGGCGCTGGGCTGCGGCCAGTTTCGTCAGGGCGATGTCGGCGGCGCTGCGCACGCTGGCGTCGGGTTCGGCATAGGTGCCGTCCGCTTGCTTCGCGACGATGGGCAGCAGCAGATCGCGCATCTGAGGGTCGCCCGCCGCGGCGATCAGATCGATGGCTTCACGACGCTTCTTCGCGTCGGTGTCGTGCAATGCCGTCTGTGCCCAGAGCTGGTCGAGCCGTTTGCGCAGCGTCGGATCGGTCTCCTTCTGGCGCGCCTGTTCGATGAGCGTCTTGAATGCGGGCGACGGGTTTTGCAGCATCGTGTCGATGGCTTGCGCCCGGGCGTCGTGATCGGGCGAGCGCAAGGCGCCGGCGGCGGCGGCCGTAGCGACCTTGGCGCGCAGCACGTTGTTGAGCGTGATCGATCCCGCGTTGTCGCCCTTGATCGGGGCGCCCGTGATCGGATCGAGGGTCTTCTCGCCGTCCTGGATGGCGAGGCGATCGCCCACGGTCACGACCGTGTCGTCGGCCAGCGCCTTGAGGAGTGCGGCGGCCTGCGGCGAGTCGTCGGACGCAAGATGATCGATGGCCTGCGACTTGGCGTCGAAGTCGTCGCCGGCCAGCGCCGTGAGGTCGGCGCTCGAGACGGCGGCATGGGCCAGGGAGGGAGTGGTCAGCGCGGCGCCCAGCGAGAGCAGGACAAGGGCGGCAGCGGTCCAGCGTCTTATCGTTATCATCAAAACCTCTGCGCGCGCCGGCGGCCATCGATCCGGCGCCGGCGCAGGGAATGGAAGGAGGGTCAGACCTTGTCGGGCTTGCCTTCATTACCCGCGATGTACGGGCTCCACGGCTGCGCACGCACCGTGGTCTTGGTTTTCCACACGACGTTGAACTGCCCGTCCGGGCGAATCTCGCCGATCATCACCGGCTTGTGCAGGTGGTGATTGCCGTCCATGACCATGTCGAAGCCGTCCGGCGACTTGAAGGACTGGCCGATCATCGCGGTGCGTACCTTGTCGACGTCGACGCTGCCCGCTTTCTCGAC
Source organism: Pandoraea sp. B-6 (assembly GCF_000282835.1). Lineage (NCBI taxonomy): Bacteria > Pseudomonadati > Pseudomonadota > Betaproteobacteria > Burkholderiales > Burkholderiaceae > Pandoraea > Pandoraea sp. B-6. The sequence goes on from NZ_KB290530.1 coordinate 53,635, forward strand.
GGCCTGCTTCCACATATGCATGCCGACGAACGTGGCTTCCATCGGATCGTTCGTGACGCGCTTGTCGCCGCCGGGCAGGCCCTTGGCCTTGACGTAGGCGAACCACTCCTTCTTGAACGCGTCGTTGGTCGGGTTCTTCACCGACATGAAGTAGTTCCATGCCGCGAGGTGCCCGACGAGCGGCTTCGTGTCGATGCCGCGCAGTTCCTCTTCACCGACGGAGAAGGCCACCACCGGCACGTCGGTGGCTTTCAGGCCCTGGTTGCCGAGCTCCTTGTAGAACGGTACGTTCGAGTCGCCGTTGATGGTCGAGATGACCGTGGTCTTGCCGCCCTGGGCGAACTGCTTGATGTTGGCGACGATGGTCTGGTAATCACTGTGGCCGAACGGCGTGTAGACCTCCTGAATGTCCTTGTCGGCGACGCCCTTCGAATGCAGGAAGGCGCGCAGGATCTTGTTGGTCGTGCGCGGATAGACGTAGTCGGTGCCGAGCAGGAAGAAGCGCTTGGCGCCGCCGCCTTCCTTGCTCATCACGTATTCCACGGCCGGGATCGCCTGCTGGTTCGGCGCCGCGCCCGTGTAGAAGACGTTCTTCGACATCTCTTCGCCTTCGTACTGCACCGGGTAATAGAGCAGGCCGTTGAGTTCTTCGAAGACGGGCAGCACCGACTTGCGCGACACCGACGTCCAGCAGCCGAACACGGCGGCGACCTTGTCCTTGGTGAGCAACTGACGCGCCTTTTCCGCGAAGAGCGGCCAGTTCGACGCCGGGTCGACCACCACGGCTTCGAGCGGGCGGCCCATCACGCCACCCTTGGCGTTGATGTCGGCGATCGTCATGAGCGCGACATCCTTGAGCGACGTCTCCGAGATGGCCATCGTGCCCGAGAGCGAGTGCAGGATGCCGACCTTGATGGGCGACTTGCTCTGCGCGAACAAGTTGGGCGCCATGCCCGTCAGCGATGCGGCGCCCGAGAGGGCCGCCATCTGGAGTAGCGTGCGTCGTTTCATGGTACGTCTTCCCCTTTCCTGGTTAGACCGGTCGATCCGGTACCGGAGGAGTAACGCAAGGGCCGTGCCAGCGATGGGCGGGATTGGGCATGCGAGGTAACGGTGCACGGTCGCGCAAGCAAAAGCGTCGAACGTCGCTAAGCGCGCGCAGGCCCGCGAGGGCGGCGTCTGCGCGTCGAATCGTCAGGGTCGATCATGTCGTACGCATGGGACTCTGCGCAGGGGTTCATCGGCGTGTCGTCTTCCGAACGAAGCAGTGTGGTGCGGCTGCGCGCTGAGTTGGTGCGCACCGAGTTGGCGCGATTCGGTGGCATGACCACCAGGAAGGTCGCCGGCCAGGACGACTGCTTGGCGCCCGAGACGCCTGACGACGAGGTGGCATTTTTTGATGCATGATTGGCATTCGTGCCAAACCGGTCGACGGCAAGATGAGGGCTCCCGACGACTCTCCGACTTGTTCGACAACACGCTCATGACCGATGCCATTGCCGGGCGCGCCGCGCGCCCCACGGATTCCGAACCCAGCGGGCGCCCGAAGCGTTCCGGGCGCCCCGATCGTTCGATGGGCCGCCGCTATGCCGCGGTGCTGGCCGCGTGCCAGGCGTTATTCACGGCGGCGATGTCCGTCGACCTGACGTTGACGGGGCTTGTCGGTTACATGCTGGCGTCCGACAAAGGTTATGCGACGCTGCCGTTTTCGCTGATTACCGTGGCGTCCGCCATCACCACGATCTTTGCGTCGATGTTGATCCAGCGTATCGGTCAGCGTCTCGGCTTCGCGCTGGGCGCATTGTTCGGCACGGTCGGCGGGCTGGTGTCGGTCATGGCGATCTACGAGCGTCACTTTGCGATGTTCTGCGCGGGTACGGCGTGTGTGGGGGTGTTTCAGGCGTTCGCGCGCTATTACCGGCTGGCAGCGGCCGACGTCGTGCCGCTCGACGACAAGCCACGCGCGATTTCCATCGTGCTCACCGGCGGCGTGCTGGCGGCGGTGATCGGACCGGCGCTCGCGGCAGGCAGTAAAAACTGGCTCGCGCCGGTGACGTTCGCGGGATCGTATCTCGTCGTGGCGATTCTCTCGGCGATATCGTTGGTGTTGCTCGTCGGATTGCTGCGCGATTTACCGGTGCATGCGGCTGCCAGTGCCACCGGCGACGCGGATGCATTACCGGCCAGGCCGCTCGGCGAGATCATGCGTCAGCCGATTTATGTGGCGGCGCTGGCGAACAACCTGATCGGCTTCATGGTGATGATGTTCGTCATGACGGCGACGCCCATCGCGGCGGTGACGTGTGGGCACAGCATCGACGACGGCGCGCACATCATCGAGTGGCACTTGGTGGGGATGTATGCGCCGTCGTTCTTCTCGGGGCATCTCGTCAAGCGCTGGGGCGTGGTGCCGGTGTTGCTGGCGGGCATTGCGATGAGCGCCCTGTGCGGTGTCGTGGCGCTCGCGTCGACGAGCCTGCCGTACTTCTATGCGGCGTTGGCGTTGCTCGGCGTGGGATGGAACTTCATGTTCGTGGGCGGCACGACGTTGCTCACGATGTCGTATCGTCCGGCGGAGCGTGCGCGCGCGCAGGCCGCCAACGAATTCATCACCTTCGCCGGGACGGCGCTCGCGAGTCTGTTCGCGGGGCAACTGCTCGCTCGCTTCGGCTGGGCCACCATCAACCAGGCGACCTTCCCGTTGCTGGCGCTCGCGGCGCTGGCGACGGTGTGGTATGCCGTCGACGCGAAGCGCCGTGCGGTGCCCGCGACGGCCTGACGCTCCGACATTCTCGCGATCATGAACCCACCTCGTCTCGTTGCCTTTCTCATCGTGCCGCCGTTCGTGTTGCTGGATCTGGCCGGACCGCTCGACGCGTTTCACGCCGTCATTCGCAACTTCGCGGCGTTGGGGCAAGCGACACCGTATCGCACCGTGGTGGTGTCCGAGCATGGTGGGCCGGTGGAGACGGGCTCGGGTATCACGCTGCACACCGAGCCGATGCGCGCGCTCGAAACGATGTCCGTCGACACATTGATCGCGGTGGGCGGCGCGGTGGCGCATCGTCCGGCGGTGCCGGGTGAGGTGGGCGAGTGGTTGCGCGCCTACGCGCCGCGTGTGCGGCGTGTGTGTTCGGTGTGTGTGGGGGCGTTCATTCTGGGGGCGGCGGGGTTGTTGGATGGACGTCGCGCGACGACGCACTGGCTCGACACGGCGATGTTGCAGGCGTGTTATCCGAAGGCGCGGGTCGAGTCGGATCCGATTTATGTGCGTGAGGATCCGGTCTGGACCTCGGCGGGCATTACGGCGGGGATCGACCTGGGGTTGGCGTTGGTCGAGGACGATTTGGGGGCGGATATCGCGTTGCAGGCGGCGCGTCGGCTGGTGGTGTTCCTCAAGCGTGCTGGGGGGCAATCGCAGTTCAGCCCGCCATTGCAGGCGCAGGTCGCGGCGGGAGCGCCGTTCGGCGATTTGCATGCGTGGATGTCCGAACGGCTCGATGGCGATCTGTCGGTGGTGCGGCTGGCCGAGCAGGCGAACATGAGCGCGCGCACGTTTGCGCGGAGTTATCTCGCGCGGACGGGGTCGACGCCGGCCAAGGCGGTCGAGCGCATGCGCTTGGAGGCGGCCCGGTTTGCCTTGCTCGATTCGGATGCGCCGCTCAAGCGCATCGCCGCGCGCGTGGGCTTCGGCGACGAACAAAACCTGCGCCGCGCGTTTCAACGCCAGTACGGCGTGACGCCGGTGGCGTATCGGGAGCGGTTTGGGGTGATGGGCGTGGCGTAGGCATTGCGAATGTGCAATCACGTCAAGCCGCCAACTTCCCCGTCGCTGCCCGATCGAGAAAGCGGAACAGGCGTGCGTCGTCCGAATAGGCGACGTTGAAGCGGAACCAGCGGCAGGGCTCGTTGTGCGCCAGGAAGAACTCGCCCGGTGCCAACATGATGCTCTCAGACAGCGCCGCTTCGGCCAGTTCGCGCGCCGGTTGTGCCGTCTCCGGCAAGCTGCCGCACACAAACATCCCGCCTTCCGGCTGCGCCAGCAGTGTCACCCCGTGCGACTGCAACTGCGTGATGAGACGCGCGCGCGAACGCGTCAGCCGGTCCGACAGTCTTTCGATATGCTTTCGGTGACGTCCCTCGGTGAGAATCGCATGCACGATGCGCTCGTTGATCTCCGAGGACGTGAGGCCCGCCACCATCTTGCTGCGCGCGATCTCATGCGCGAGATCGCGCGAACACGCCAGATAGCCCACACGGACCGACGGCGATATCGTCTTCGAAAAGCTCGACACATAGATCACGCGCGACAGGCCATCCATCGCCGCCAGTGACGGTGTGCCCGCCGGCGCCAGTTCCCGATAGATGTCGTCTTCGACGATCCAGAAACCATGCTGCTCGGCACACTGCAAGATGCGATGCGCCGCCGCCGGGGTGAGCGAGGTGCCCAACGGATTCTGCAACGCTGGATTCACGAACAGCGCGCGCGGACGGTGCGTCTGCGCCGCCTGCTCCAGCGCGGCGAGATCCAGACCGGCCTCAGTGCGTGGAATGCCCACGACGTTGAGGCCCGCCAGACGCAACACCGCCAGCAGATTGCAGTACGCCGGTGCCTCGACCAATACCGTATCGCCCGGCTTGAGCAGCGTGCGCACCACCAGATCGAGCGCCTGCGTCGCGCCATGCGTGAGCACGATGTGCTCGGGCGGCGCGTCGATGGACAACTCGCCGAGGCGCCGCGCCAGCCACTGACGCAACGGCCCATACCCCCGCGGATGTCCGTAGTGCGCGAAATGCGCGCCCGGCCCCTTCGAGAGCGAACGCAGCGCGCCATGCAGCCCGTCTTCGTCGAGCCAGCTGTCAGGCAACCATCCGCAGCCGCTCTTCACCGCGATCGCGTCGTCCGCGAAGATCTCGGAAAGCAGCCACGCATTGGTGACTTCGCTGGCCGTGGTGCTCACCGCCAGCGCCCCGCCGGGGCTGGTCAGCCCCGTGTCTCGCGCGTCGGCCGCCCCCGCGACGAAGAAGCCCGCGCCGCGCCGGGCCACGAGCGTGCCGCGCGCGACGAGCCGGTCATACGCCTCGACCACCGTGAACGTGCTGATGCCGTGCGCCTTGGCCAGTGACCGGATCGACGGCATGCGCATGCCGCCGTGCAGCGTCTGACGCTGTAACGCTCGCTCGACCTCCCGCACGATCTGATCGACGAGTGCTTCCGGTTGGGCGCGGTTCAGGGAAAAGGCAAGCGGTTGGACCATGGTATCGGGGCATCGGCTGTTGCCAATACAGTTTAGGCGATTGACCAATACAGAATATACATTTTGCGAGTGACTGTACATGTCTGTATCGGTTCGTCTCTCGTAGGATCGATCCCATCCACCCGTGGCGCGCCGTCGTGCCGAGCGCGGGACATTCTGATCGAGCCAAGCTCTGGGGAGACCCCGCGATGAACATGAAAGACCTGAATCTCGACATGACGGCGTTCTGGATGCCGTTCACCAACAACCGTCAGTTCAAAAGCTCGCCGCGCCTGTTGGTGAAGGCCGAGGGCATGTATTACACGTCGTCGGACAATCGCAAGATTCTCGACGGCACCGCCGGTCTGTGGTGTGTGAACGCCGGCCACTGTCGCACCGAGATTGTCGAGGCGATCCGCCAGCAGGCCGGTGAGATGGACTTTGCACCGACGTTCCAGATGGGACACCCGAAGGCGTTCGAGGCCGCGAGCAAGATCGCCGCGATCACGCCGCAGGGGCTCGATCGCATTTTCTTCACGAACTCGGGCTCGGAGTCGGTCGACACCGCCCTGAAGATCGCCCTGGCCTACCATCGTGCGCGCGGCGAAGGCCAGCGCACACGGCTCATCGGTCGCGAGCGCGGTTATCACGGTGTGGGCTTCGGCGGGATTTCGGTCGGCGGCATCTCGCCGAACCGCAAGGCCTATTCGGGGCAACTGCTGCCGGCGGTCGACCATCTGCCGCACACGCTCAACATCAAGGAGGCGGCCTTCACGAAGGGGCAGCCGGCCTGGGGCGCCCATCTGGCCGACGAACTCGAACGTTTGGTGACGCTGCACGACGCGTCGACCATCGCCGCCGTGATCGTCGAGCCGCTCGCCGGTTCGACCGGGGTGCTGGTGCCGCCTCACGGCTATCTGCAAAAGCTGCGCGAGATCTGCGACAAGCACGGCATTCTGCTGATTTTCGACGAAGTCATCACCGGACTTGGCCGCCTGGGCAAGCCGTTCGCCGCTCAGTATTTCGGCGTGACGCCGGACATCATGACGATGGCCAAGGGCGTGAACAATGCCGCCGTTCCGATGGGCGCCGTCGCGGTGAAGACGGGCGTGCACGACACCATCGTCGACGCCGGTAACTCGGGCGCGATCGAGTTCTTCCACGGCTATACCTACTCGGGTCATCCGCTGGCCGCGGCCGCGGCGTGCGCCGCGCTCGATCTGTACAAGAGTGAAGGCCTGTTCGAACGCGCCGCAACGCTTGCGCCGCATTTCGAGAAGGTCATTCACGGTCTGCGCGATCTGCCGAACGTCATCGACATCCGGAACCTCGGCATGGTCGGCGGCATCGAGCTGTCCAACCGCGACGGCAAGCCGGGCGCACGCGCGCATGAAATCTTCGTCAAGTGCTTCGAGAAGGGAGCACTGGTGCGTTACACGGGCGACATCCTGGCGTTCTCGCCGCCGCTCATCATCAGCGAAGCGCAGATCGACGAGTTGTTCGGCATCGTGTCGGAAGCCATTCGCGAGACGGCGTAAGCGACATCCACAGCAAGGCTGGGCGGCCGCCGCGCGACGCCCCGCCATCCTTCAGACAGTCAGGGCGAACGCCCGCCTCGGGCGGACGCTCGCCCACCGACAGCGATTTCACGGACATCGACATGAATCAACGAGTGAGCACCGAACGTATCGAGCATTGGATTGGCGGCGCAAGCGTCGCGTCTGGAGAAGCCGATCGCCGCTTCGGCGAAGTGACGAACCCGGCCACCGGCGAAGTTATCCGCCAGGTAGCCCTGGGCGGCGCGACGGATGTCGCGGGCGCCGTGGCGGCCGCACGCGCCGCCTTGCCCGGCTGGCGTGCCACGCCGCCGATGAAGCGCGCCCGCGTGATGATGAAGTACCGCGAGCTGCTCGAAACGCATCGCGAAGCACTTGTGCAACTGATCACGCAGGAACATGGCAAGACGCTCGACGACGCCCGCGGCGAAGTCACGCGCGGTATCGAAGTGGTCGAGTTCGCCATGGGCATTCCGCAGTTGCTCAAGGGCGAGATCGCGCCACAGGTGGGCACGGGCGTGGACACGTATTCGATTCACCAGCCGGTCGGCGTCTGCGCAGGCATCACGCCGTTCAACTTCCCCGCGATGGTGCCGTTGTGGATGTTCCCGATGGCCGTGGCCTGCGGCAACACCTTCGTGCTCAAGCCGTCGGAGAAGGTGCCCTCGGCGGCGCTGTTGCTCGCGCGCCTGGCCAAGGACGCCGGGCTGCCCGACGGTGTTCTCAACGTCGTGAACGGCGACAAGGCGGCGGTCGATGCGCTGCTCACGCATCCGGACGTGAACGCCGTGTCGTTCGTCGGCTCGACGCCGATCGCGCAATACATCTACAGCACGGCGTCGGCGCACGGCAAGCGCGTGCAGGCGCTCGGCGGCGCGAAGAACCATGGCGTGGTGATGCCGGACGCCGACCTCGATTTCACCGTCGATGCGCTGATCGGCGCCGCGTACGGTTCGGCGGGGGAGCGTTGCATGGCCATCTCGGTGGCCGTGGCCGTCGGCGACGTGGCGGATGCGTTGGTGGCACGTCTGGCGCAAGCCGCGACGTCGCTGCCGGTCGGCGACGGTGCCGACCCCGTCGCGCAGATGGGGCCGCTGATTACCCGCGCGCATTGCGACAAGGTGCGCGGCTATGTCGATGCCGGTGTCGGCGAAGGTGCGAAGCTCGTGGTGGACGGCCGTGGCCTCAAGGTCGCGCAGCGCGACGACGGCTTCTTCATCGGCCCGTGCCTGTTCGACAACGTGACGCCGGAGATGTCGATTTATCGCCACGAGATTTTCGGGCCAGTGCTGGCCGTGGTGCGTGTGAAGACGCTGGAAGAAGCGATCGCGCTCATCAACCGTAATCCGTACGCCAACGGCACGGCGGTGTTCACGACGTCGGGCGGTGCCGCGCGGCGCTTCGAAGACGAGATCGAAGTCGGCATGGTCGGCGTGAACGTGCCAATTCCGGTGCCGGTGTCGTACTTCTCGTTCGGCGGATGGCGCAATTCACTGTTCGGCGACCAGCACATCTACGGACCCGAGTCGGTGCGCTTCTACACGCGCTCGAAGGTGGTCACGCGTCGCTGGTCGGAGGGACGCCCGGCGAATGCCGCGTCGTCGCTCGTCATGCCGACGCTCGGCCAATAACGGCGATCAAGCGGCGATCAGCAAAATCGACGCAATTGGCGCTAACGCTGTGCCGCGCAGGTGCCGATGCTTGCCGGCATCGACATGAAAACGCCGTCCGGGGGATCTGAACTACCCTCGGACGGCGTTTTTTGACTTGGGATGGCGGCGAAGTCAGATCAGATGAACTGGCGCGACGTCGATGCCCTCGTCGAGCAGGAAGCCGCGAATGCGCCGTGCGAAATCGAGTGCGTGTTCGCCGTCACCGTGCAGACAGACGGTTTGCGCCCGAATCGGCACGAGCGTGCCGTCGATGGCGCGCACGCGTTGCTCGCGCACCATCATCAGCGTTTGGGCGAGCGCATCTTCCTCGCGCTCGATCAACGCGCCAGGCGTGCCACGTTTGACCAGCGAGCCGTCCGGGTTATAGCCCCGGTCGGCGAAGACTTCATCGACGGCCTGCATGCCGGCAGCCCGCGCCGCCTTCACCAACTCGCCGCCCGCCAGCCCGAAAATCGCCAGGTCGGTGTCGAACGCGCGAATGGCTTCGACGATCGTCTCGGCCAGTGCCGGGTCACGCGCCGCCTGATTGTAGAGCGCGCCGTGCGGCTTGACGTGCGAGAGCCAGCCGCCTTGGGCGCGCACGATCGCGGCGAGGGCGCCGATCTGATACAGCATGCCCGCGCGGATGTCGTCGAGCGGAAGCTGCATTTCCGTGCGGCCGAAATTTTCGCGGTCGGGAAAGCTCGGGTGCGCGCCGATGGCCACGCCGCACGCCAGCGCCCAGCGCACCACCTGCTGCATCGTGCCCGCGTCGCCCGCGTGCCAGCCACACGCCACATTGGCCGAGCTGACCTGGGCGAGGAGTGCTTCGTCGTAGTTGCAACCTTCTCCGAGGTCGACGTTAAGATCGATTTTCATCCGGGATTCTCCTGCGGGGGACGACGATGGGCGGGCGTGGCGTCAGGCCTTGCGCGAGATGGCCGGCCGCCGCGATGTCGTCAGAATGCCGTGATCGTGCCACGCGAGCGCGCGCTCGATCTGGGCCAGATAGCGCCGCTGTTCGTGCAGCGCTTCGCGCGCCTCGGCGCCGCTGCATTCCGAAAAATACAATGTGCTGCCGAGCCGCGCCTGTCCGAGCCGCCACAGATCGGCGCTGATCACGACGCCGATCTTCGGGTAGCCGCCGGTGGTCTGGGCGTCGGCCATCAGAATGATCGGCTGCCCCGACGGCGGCACCTGAATCACCCCCGGCACCACACCGTGCGAGAGCAGATCGTGGCTGCGATTCTTCTTGCGCGCGAGCGGCTCCGGGCCCGACAGCCGGTAGCCCATGCGGTTGCTGTTGGGCGTGACGTGCCAGGGATTCTCCCAGAAGCCCTTGTGCGAGGCGGCCATGAAGTCGTCGTATTCCGGACCGGGCAGCACCCGCACGCGGTGCGCCAGCGGATCGGACAACCACACCGGCGGACGTACCCCCAACGGCGCGGCCTTGCGCGCGGCGGCGCTGGGTTGCCCGATGGCGATGCGGTCGCCGTCGCGCAGGGCACGGCCCTCGAAGCCGCCGAAGCCGGCCGCCAGATCGGTGCTGCGCGAGCCGAGTGTCTCGGGGACATCGACGCCGCCCGCCACGGCCAGATAAGTGCGCATGCCGAAGCGTGCCGGGCGCAACGTCAATGTCTGACCGCGCGCGACGGGGAAGCGCCACCATGACCACACGGGGACGCCGTCGAGATCGGCATGGCAATCGGCACCGGCCAGCGCCACGAGGGTCGCGCTCGCAAAGCGCAGCACGCACGCCCCCATCGTGATTTCCAGCGTGGCGGCGTTGGGGTCGTTGCCCGCAAGACGGTTGGCGACGGCGCACGCCAGCGCATCGACGGCGCCGCCGCTGGCAATGCCGAATTCACGCAGACGGGCGCGGCCCAGATCCTGGACCGTGGTGAGCAGGCCGGCACGCAGGATATCGATCACAGGTCGAGACTCGCGATGGTGAAGCGCACACGGTCGCCCGGCGCCAGCAAGGCGGGCGGTGTCGCGGTGGGGTCGAACAGCGCGCTGGACGTGTGGCCGATGATTTGCCAGCCGCCGGGGGAGGCGAGCGGATAGATGCCGGTCTGGTTGCCGCCAATGCCGACCGACCCCGCCGGTACCGACAGGCGAGGCTCGGCGCGGCGTGGCGTGGCAATCGACTCATCGAGCCCGCCCAGATAGGCGAAGCCCGGCTGGAAACCCAGGAAGTAGACGATGTATTCCGGTGCGGTATGACGTTGCACGACCGTCTTCGGTTGCAGACGTGCGTGCTTCGCCACGTCGGCAAGGTCTGGGCCGTGCTTGCCGCCGTAGTGCACGGGGATCTCGATGTCGCGTCCGACTTCCCCGGCGACGGGCTGCGTCTGCCAGGCGTCACGCAGGCGCTCGCTCAGCACGTCGATATCTGTGGCCAACGGGTCGAACACCAGCGTGAGGTTGTTCATGCCGGGCACGACGTCGCGCACGTGAGGCCAATCCTTCGCGAGGGCCGCCGCGTGCCAGACGCGGCGTTGGGACGCGAGCGTGGGCGAGGTGCCCGCTTCGCACACGAGCGCGCTGTCGCCGAGCGGCAGGATCTTGAGCGTTGTCATGGCGAGGGGGGACTGGATTCGCGAGCGGGGGTGTCGGCGCGCGCGAAGGTGGTCGATTCGGTCACGATGACGTCGAGCGCCAGATCGTGGGCTTCGGCCGTGAGACCGTCGATTTCGAGTGCGTCGTAAGCGATGCCGAGCGTTTGCGGCGCCGGGGACATCGAATGCAGGGTGCGGTGGTAGAACCCCCCGCCGTAACCGAGTCGCAGGCCGTCGCGCGTAAAGCCCACGCAGGGAATCAACAGCAGGTCGGGCACGAGCACGTCGGCCTCGAGCGGGACGGGAATGCGGTAGCGGCCTTCCGTCATGCGGGTATCGGGGGTCCAGCGGTGAAAGACGAGCGGCGCGGCCGGGGCGGTCACGACCGGCAGTGCGGCCAGGCGCAACCCCTTGGGCGACGCCTGCGTGAGCCATGCCGAGATGACTTCGCGGGCGTCGAATTCGCCCTGAATCGGCCAGTAGAAGCCGACACAGCGCGGCGCGCGACGCGTCAGCTCGTCGGCCAGCCGGGCGGCGAGTGCGGCGTCGCGTGCGGCGCGTCCGGCGAGCGTGGTGCGCGTGTCGAGCAAGGCCTTGCGCAAACGTGCCTTTCCGGCGACCGATTCGGTCCCATTTCCGGACGTTTGGGCCGCCGGTTGGGCGGGGTCCCGTGCTATGCTTGGATTCACTTTTTACCCGACGCTCCCCCGAAGATGTCAGATCGTTTGACCCGAGTATATCGCGCCGTTGCGCTGGCCCTGACCGCTGCCACGCTCGTTGCCTGCAGCACGACCCAGGCAACCGGTCGCGCCAAGGCGCATTCGGCGGCAAGCCGTTCAACGGCATCTGCCGACCTGCTCTCGCAGCGCTCGCCCGACGACATCTTCGTGCAACTGCGCGAAGCGGCTCGCGCCAACGACGCGCCGCGCGCCACGGCGCTCGCAGCCATGCTCTCCGGCTACGACGTGCCGTCTTACGTCCAGTACTTCCAGATCAAGCCGCGCATGTTCGACCGCTCGGGCAAGGCGCTCATCGATGCGCCGGACGATGATATCCGCGCCTTCTTGCGCACGTATGACGGTCAGGCGATCGCCGACCGTCTGCGCAACGACTGGTTGCTGGTGCTGGGCAAGCGTCACGACTGGCAGACGTTCGATGCCGAATATCCGAAGTTCGTGCTCGACGATGACACGCAGGTCAAATGCTACGCGCTGATGTCGCGTGCCGCGCGTGGCGAAAATGTCACGCAGGCCGCTACCGACCTGCTGACCACGCCGAAATACTACGGCGAGGGTTGCGTCGACATGATCAATACGCTGGCCGCAAGCGGCCAGTTGCCGCGCAAGGAGGTCTGGCACCAGATTCGCCTGGCTTACGAGGAAAACTACACCTCGCTCGGCAAGCAGATCGCCGATGCGCTGGGCGCCACGCGCCCGGACGACAGCCTGCTCGACATGGCCGCCACGCGTCCGGCGCAGATTCTCGCGCGTGGGGTGGACGGCTCGGAAGCGTCGCGCCAGCTCACGCTGCTCGCCGTCGTGCGCATGGCCCGCAGCGACGCCATGCTGGCGGCGAGCAGTTTCTCCAGCGTCGCGGGCAGTCTGTCGCCGGACGAGCGCGCCATCGGCTGGGGCAGCATCGGCATGCGCGGGGCGTTGTCGCAGAATCCGATGGCGATCACCTGGTACCGTCAGGCCGGAAACGCCAAGCTCTCGGTGACGGCGCAGGAGTGGAAGATTCGTGCGGCGCTGCGCGCGGGCGACTGGAATCTCGTGCGCACCGGCATTGAAGCGATGCCGGCGGCGTTGCGCGACGACGGTGTCTGGACTTACTGGTACGGCCGTGCGCTGCGCGAAGCCGGGAAGGGCGATGCCGCGCGCGCGCAATTCCAGAAGATCGCCATGCAGCCCAACTTCTACGGACAACTGGCGAACGAGGAACTGGGCAACAAGACGTCGCTGCCACCGCGCACGACCGTCACCCAGGCCGAGGTCGATGCGAACCAGGCGAACGCCGGATTCCGGCGCGCCGCGAAGTTCTACGATCTCGGTTTGCGTTTCGAAGGCAATCGCGAGTGGAATTGGGAACTGCGCAACATGACCGACCGCCAGTTGCTCGCCGCCGCACAGTACGCCAACCAGATCGAACTGTTCGACCGCACGGTCAACACGGCCGATCGCACGAAGGTCGAGCACGACTTCACGTTGCGCTACCTGATGCCGTTCCGCGACAAGGTGGAGCCGCTGGCCGCGGCCGTCGATCTTGACGAAGCGTGGGCCTACGGTCTGATCCGGCAGGAGTCGCGCTTCATCATCAATGCCCGCTCGTCGGTCGGGGCAGGCGGTCTGATGCAGATCATGCCGGCCACCGCGAAGATGGTCGCGCGGCAGATCGGCATGGACTACCAGCCGGGCATGATGCACGACATCGACACGAATATCCGTCTGGGCACGAGCTATCTGGCGGATATCTACAACAAGTTCGACGGCTCGGCGGTGCTGGCGTCGGCCGGTTACAACGCCGGCCCGGGACGTCCGCGCACGTGGCGCTCCACGCTGGATCGTCCGGTCGAGGGGGCCATCTTCGCCGAGACGATCCCGTTCAACGAGACGCGCACCTATGTCGAGAACGTGTTGTCGAACACCACGTACTACTCGGCCCTGATCACGGGTCGTCCGCAATCGCTCAAGGAGCGGCTCGGCATCATTCTGCCCCAGTGACCCGGCAGCGGTCGGAGCCGCGAACCCACCGTCATGTCGCGGAGGTGACGCATGCGCCATAACGTTTGTGTCGTGGGTGGCACCGGCTTCGTCGGCAGCCATCTGGTGGCCCGGCTGGTGTCGATGGGATACGCCGTGCGCCTGCCAACGCGGCGCGTCGACGCCGCCAAGGCGCTCGGCGTGCTGCCGGGTGTGGAACTCGTCGAATGCGACGTGCACGATCCGCGCGCGCTGGAGCGCGTGATCGCGGGCAGCGACGCGGTCATCAATCTCGTGGGCATTCTGCACAGCGACCGTGGCACGCCCTATGGCCGCGCGTTCGCGCGCGCGCACGTCGAGCTGCCGCGCAAGATCGCACAAGCGTGCAGCGACCGGGGCATCGCGCGGCTCATCCACATGAGCGCCCTGGGCGCCGATTCGAATGGCCCGAGCATGTACCAGCGCTCGAAGGGCGACGGCGAAGTCGCAATTCGAGCGACGGGCATTCCCGTCACGATCTTTCGTCCGTCGGTGGTATTCGGTCCGGGCGACCACTTTCTGAATACCTTCGCGGCGCTGCAGCGGCGTTTGCCCGTTGTGCCGCTCGCGTGCGCCACGGCGCGCTTTCAGCCCATTTACGTGATGGATGTGGCGCAGGCCTTCGCGAGTGCGATCGACAACGACGCGACGCTTGGCAAGACGTACGAACTGGGCGGACCGGAGGTCTACACGCTTGAAGCGCTCGTTCGCTTTGCGGGCGCCGCGTGCGGCTGCGAGCGGCCGATCCTGCGATTGCCCGAGGGCGCCGCGCGCCTGCAGGCCGCCTTTTTCGAGCGGCTACCGGGCGAGCCGATCATCACGCGCGACAACCTCGATTCGATGCGTGTCGATAACGTCATGAGCGGCCCGCTGGCGCCCGAACTCGGGCTTGTGCCGAATGGGCTCGAGATTGCCGTCGATTATCTCGACGGCGATAGCGAGGAGCGTCGTCTGTCTGACTACCGGCGTTACGCGGGGCGCTGACACCTCACTCTTTTCAATCCGGCGCGTCACTCCCCGATGCGTCATGCGTGCAAGGAACGTCTTCATGCAACTGATCATTGCCAACAAGAGGTACTCGTCGTGGTCGATGCGTCCGTGGGTCGTGCTCAAGCACTTCGGCATCGCCTTCGAAGAATGCAACGTCTGGCTCGCGCAGCCCGACTCGCGTGAACAGATTCTGCGTTATTCGCCCACCGGTAAAGTCCCGTGCCTGATCGACAACGGCATTACCGTCTGGGACTCGTTGGCCATCTGCGAGTACCTGGCAGAGAGCTATCCGCATCTGCCGCTATGGCCGAAGTCGCGTGAAGCGCGAGCCCATGCGCGCAGCGTTTGTGCCGAAATGCACAGCGGATTCACCGCCCTGCGCACGCATATGTGGATGAACGTCGGCGTGCATTGGCCGGGGGCAGCCGCGACGGATGAAGTGCTTGCCGATGTCCGTCGTATCGAAGCGATCTGGGAGGATTGCCTCGCGCGCTACGACGGCCCGTTCCTGTTTGGCGACTTCACCATTGCCGATGCGTTCTACGCCCCTGTGGTGATGCGTTTCGCAACGTTCGAGCCGGCGTTGTCGGCGCGCGCGCAGGCGTATGTCGATCGCATTCGCGAATTGGCGGCCGTGCAGGCGTGGGTGGCTGCGGGACGCGGCGAGACGCAGCGTGTGGCTTACTACGAAGCGCGTCCATGAAGATTTACGCGGTTGGCGGCGCGATTCGCGACGCCATGCTGGGTTTGCCGGTCAAGGATCGGGACTACGTGGTGGTGGGTGCGACGCCCGAGGAGATGGTGCGGCAGGGCTTCAAACCGGTGGGCCGCGACTTCCCGGTGTTTCTGCATCCCAAGACGCAGGCCGAGTACGCGCTCGCCCGCACCGAGCGCAAGACGGCGCGCGGCTATCACGGATTTTCGTTCTACTTCGCCCCCGAAGTCACTCTCGAAGAAGACCTCGTGCGACGCGATTTCACCATCAATGCGATGGCGCGCGAGGTCATGCCCGACGGCAGTCTGTCGGATCAACTGGTCGATCCCTATGGCGGCCGGCGCGATCTGGAAGCGAGGCTGTTTCGCCATGTCGGCGAGGCCTTCGCGGAAGATCCCGTGCGGATTCTTCGGTGCGCCCGTTTTGCCGCGCGCTTCACGGATTTTTCGGTGGCCGACGAGACGCTCATGCTCATGCGCGAGATGACGGCCAACGGCGAGGTCGATGCGCTGGTGGCCGAGCGGGTCTGGCAGGAAATTTCACGCGGGCTGATGGAGCATCGGCCGTCGCGCATGTTCGATGTCTTGCGCGCGTGTGGCGCGATCGATCGCGTTCTGCCCGAGGTGGCCCGGCTATGGGGGGTGCCGCAGCGCGCCGACTTCCATCCCGAAGTGGACACCGGCGTGCATGTGATGATGGTGCTCGACTACGCCGCGACGCAGGGCTATTCGCTGCCGGTACGCTTCGCCGCCCTCACGCACGATCTCGGCAAAGGCACCACGCCTGACGACGTGTTGCCGCGTCACATCGGACATGAGGGGCGCAGTGTCGACTTGCTCAAGCCGTTGTGCGCGCGTTTGCGCGTGCCGGTCGATTGCCGTGAGCTGGCGCAGGTCGTGGCACGCGAGCATGGCAACATCCACGCAAGTCCGAAGTTTGGCGCGGCGGCGCTCGTGCGTCTGCTTGAGCGGTGCGACGCCCTGCGCAAGCCCGACCGGTTCGTGGAGATACTTCAGGCCTGCGAAGCCGATGCGCGTGGGCGCGGCGGGGATTTCGCCACGGCACCCTATCCGCAACGCGATCGGTTGATGGCGGCGCTTGGCGCGGCGCGCAGTATCGATGCCGGCGCGGTAGCGCGACGGTATGCCGACAATCCTGTGAAGATTCGCGACGCCGTGCAGGCCGCAAGAATCGATGCGGTCGAGGCGGCGGGGCTCGGGGGCGAGGGGAACTGAGTCGCTGGGGGCATGCGAGACGTTCGCGTCTGCGCATGCCCGCGACCTACGAAGGTCGCTTACTCGAACGCCTTGTCGTTCGGATTCGCGTAGAGCTGCTTGAGCTGTTCGCTCATCGCGAAGTTGAAGTTGATCTGCTTCGGCGGCACCGGCGATTCGAACCACTTCTTGTACATCGCGTTGATCTCGCCGCTCTTCATCACGCCGGCGAGCGTGTCGTCGACGAGTTTCTTGAACTCGGTATCGCCGTGTCTCGTCATGAAACCGTAAGCCTCGAACGATTGCGGTGTGCCCGTGACGACCCAGTCGTCGGGGTTGCGGCCCATCGTGCGCGCGCCGGCGAGCAGCACGTCGTCCATCATGAACGCCTGCACGCGACCGCCCTGGAGCATGGTGAAGGATTCCCCATAGTCCTTGCCCGAGATCACGCTCATGTTCATCTTCTTCTCGTTGTTCATCCTGTTCAGGATGCGCTCCGACGTCGTGCCCGCATTGGTCACGACCGGCTTGCCCGCCAGATCCGGGAAGTCCTTGATGCCCGAGTGCTTGTTCACGAGCAACCGCGTGCCCGCGACGAAGAAGGTGTTCGAAAAATCGACCTGCGCCTGACGCGCCTTCAGGTTCGTCGTCACGCCGCACTCGATATCGACGGTGCCGTTCTGCACGAGGGCGATGCGGTTTTGCGAAGTGACGGGGATGAAGCGCACTTGCAGGTCAGGTTTCTTCAGGCGCGTCTTGACCGCATCGACGACCTTGTTGCACAGGTCCTGCGAATAACCGATGACGTTGTGATTGTTGTCGTAGTACGAAAACGGAATCGACGACTCGCGATGCCCAATCGAGATCACGCCGCTGCTCTCGATCTTCTGCAGCGTCGCCGAAGCGGGCTGCGCCAGCGCCGCTCCCGTGGCGACACCCATCGCTACGCCCAACATCATCCCGGTCAATCGCATCTTGATCATGTCCTGCTCCTGAAATGGCCTCACTTTGATTCATGATTGAATCATTTGTTGCATGGTAAATTTTTTGCAACAAATGATCAAATCGTAGTTAACCCTAGCGATGGCTGCCGTCCGGCGCGCCGCTGTGACGGCGACGCACGCGGACATGCGTCGGGCCGGCGATCGGCCGCGAATCGGGGCCGCGGGGGGGGG
>NZ_AKXS01000152.1:0-20446 GCF_000282835.1 Pandoraea sp. B-6
GAGTCCGACGGCCGTCGTCGACGGGCGGGTGGCGAGGTCGACGAGGGCGGACGTGGCGTCGCCGGTGGGCTGCAGGCCCGATACGGCACCTGGCGCAGTCGTCGAGGCCGCGCCTTGCCCGGCACCCAGCAATGTGTCGAGCCGTCGTGCGAGCGTTGTGGCCAGCACCGAATCGAGACCGGCCATACCTGACTGACTCCGAAGAATGGGCGACGCGACGCGCTGGCGCGTCAGGCGCCCAGGTTCAAGCCGTAGACTTCGTGCAGGGCACGTTGACGGCGTGTGCTGTTGATCATGGCATCCAGATGCGCCAGGCGCGGTACCACGAGATCGCGGATCGCGGCGTCGTCGGCCAGAATGCGACGGATGACGGCGTGCTTTCGCGCCCGCTCGTCCTCGCTGAGCGGTAGCGACGCGTCGAGCTGCTTGATCGAATCGACCTGCGCACGATACTGCATCTCGAGGTCGATGAGGGCATCCCAATCGCCATCGCGCGCCACGCCGAGCATGCGCTCCGTGAGGCCGGCAATGCTCTCGTAGCAGTTCAGCAACGACTTGGCTTCATTCATAGCGCACTCCGGTGCCCGCCTGTGCGGCGGGGGCCCCCGTGCCGGCCGCCGGCGTGATCGCTCGCCAGGCCGATGCAATCGTATCGAGCAGGGTGTCGACTTCCTGCACCTTGACCACGTCGTTCTCGAGATTCGCCTCGAGCAGGCGTTGGCCCATGTAGTCGTAAAGATCGCGCAGGTTGCGAGACAGTTCTCCGCCGGCGTCCATGTCCAGGCCGTCGCGCAGACCGCCAATAATGCCGATGGCTTTCGAGAGCGCGAGTCCGCGATCCGCGATGCGGCCGTCTTCGAAATGGACGCGGGCCTTCGTGAGGGCTGCCTTGGCGCCGTCGAACAGCATCATGATGAGCTGGTGCGGACTCGCGGCGATGACGCCCGTCTCGAGTCCGACTTTGCGATAAGCGTTGGCGGCGTTTTGACCGTACATGACTTTCTCCGAAGCGCGCGGCGTGAGTGCGTCGCGCGCTTACTTCGAGGACGACGACGAAGACGACGACCCGCCAAGCACCTGCTTGAGGTAGTCGCTCGTGTTCTGCAACTTGGCCATCGTCGCGTCCAGCGCCGTGAACTGGGCGAGGTAGCGGTTCTGCATCTGCGTCATCTGGTCTTGCCAGTCGCTTTCCTGTTGCTGCACGTGCTTGATGCTGGCATTCAGGTTCGACGTGGCCGTGCTGATGGCGCCCTTGGCACTCAGGAAGTTGCTGACCTGGTTCGACAGCAGCGACGCATAGCCTTGCGAGAAATTGATGGTGCCGCGATTGCCGAGGTTGGTGCCGGTGACCTGGATCTTGAGGCCGTCGGTCAGCGAACCCGCGGCGCCGGTCAGCGACTGGCCGCTGCCCGTGGCGATCACGCCGCCGATCGAGCCGCCGACATCCACGCCATCGGTGCTGGGCGACACCCCCGTGCCGAACAGCGTGGTCTGGGCATTGCCCGACGTCACGCGGATGTTCGAGGCGGAGCCGTAACGGTTCGACGTAATCGACAGCACCCCGGCCGTCTGCTTGACGGTCACTGTCGAGCCGTTGGCGACGAATTGCGAGTTGCCATTGATCGCGGCCTGCAAGGCGGCGGCCATCTTGTCGGGCGTGTAGGTGCCGTTCGGGATGGTGATGGTCGTGCTCGTGCCGTCGACCTGCACCGTCAGCGTATTGTTGGTGCCGTTGATGACGGTGTTCGCGCCAAGCGTGGCGTTCGACGTGAGCGTGCCTTGCGTCGCCAGTCGCGTGACGACGACGTCGTACTGGCCCGGCTGGGTATTGGTGGTCGAGCTCTGGTAGTTGATCAGGCTGTCGCTGGTCGTGCCGTTGGTGGCAAGCAACGACGCGAGTTGGGCGAAGCCGCCCGAGGCGATGGCCTTCTGCAGCTTGGTCGAATCGACCGCCAGCTGGCCCGATGTATCGGTGGCACTGCCGGAGCCGTCGCCGGCCTGGAACGTCACGCCGATGTCCGCGAGCGAGGTCAGCACCGATCCCGAGACCCCTGGCAGCTTGCCGTTCAGGATCTGCTGGATCTGCGTTGTGATCATCTGCGTGGTCGTGTCGCCGATCAGCGGACCGTTGTTGTTCGAGGTGCTGCCGGGCGAGGCGCTCGACTTGTCGAAGTACGTCAGTTGGCCGATCGCGGAGTGCAGCGTGTTGTACGCGGTGACGAAATCGCTGACGGACTTGGTGACGCCGTCGCTGTTGTTGCTGACGCTGACGGTGGTCGAGCCGGTCTTGAGCAGGGTCATCGACAGACCCTGCACGGCGCTCTTGACCGTGTTGGTCTGGCTCGACACGGCCAGGCCATTGATGGTCAGGTTCGCGTTCTGGCCCGCGGCCGTCTGCGTCAGGTTCTGGGTGGCGGTGGGGTCGTACGCCAGCATGTTGGTGAGCGTGGCGTCGCCGCCGGCGGCGACGTCCACCTTCATGCTCATCGCCTGGCCGGTCTGCGTCGAGGTCAGCACCAGGCGGTTCGGCGTGGCGCTGCCGTCGTTGACGATCGTGGCCGTCACCCCGCCCTTGGCGGCGTTGATGGCGTCGCGAATGCCTTGCAGCGAGTTGTTGCTGTTCGTGATCGTGATGCTGAACGGTGCCTGCTGCGCATTCGGCGAGAAGCTGGCGCCGGTGTACGTGCCGTTCGCGAGCGTGCCGCCCGATATCGTGCCGAAGCTGAACGTCAACTGGGTGGACGCGCCCGTGCCGATCGAGGCGGCAGGATCGGACACGCCGGACGTCGACAGGCTTTGCGCCTGCGCCAGTTGCGTCGTGTTGATCGTATAACTGCCCGCCTTCGCCGTGGTGTCCGCCGACGTCGTCAGGAAGGTCGCGTCGCCCGGTGTGGCGGTCATCTGCAGGAACGACGACGCCGACGACAGGGCCGACAGCGACGACTGGAACGAACTCAGCGCTGATTGCAGGCTGCCGAGTGCGGAGACCTTGGTCTGATAGCTGGCTTCTTGTGATTTGAGCAAGCTGAGCTTTTGCGTGGCCGGCTGCATCAGACTGGTCACGAGCGCGTTCACGTCCAGCCCGGAGCCGATGCCCGGTGACGAAATGGAGCCCGTAGTGCTACTGCCGGTAGTCGCCATAAATTGCTCGCTCTCTAAAATGGTTGCTCAACTCACAAAACGCCGGCACAAAAAGTCTGCCTTTGTAATGTTTGCGGCGGCACCCCCCGTGAAGGTGGCGCCGCCGGCGGCCCGACCACGTTGCCGCCGGGCGTCAAACCCAACCCAACAGGCGCTTACTGGAGAAGCTTCAGCACTTGTTGCGGCAGTTGGTTGGCCTGGGCCAGCATCGAGATACCGGCTTGTTGCAGGATCTGCGATTTGGTCAGGTTGGCCGTTTCCGAAGCGTAGTCGGTGTCTTGCACGCCCGAACGCGCCGTGGTCAAGTTCTGCGTCGTGGTCGACAGGCTCGAAATCGTCGACTGGAAGCGGTTTTGAATAGCGCCCAGGGTCGATTGCAGCGTGTCGACGGTGCCGATGGCCGAGTCGATCTGCGACAGCATCAGCGTGGCGTTGTTGACCGACTTCACGTCGGCTTGTGCCAGGCTACCGCTCGTGGCGTAGGTCGTGGCTGCCGTCGGCAGGCCCAGCTTGGTCAGGATGGCCGGCGTGCCGCCGCTGATCTGGAATGCCTGACCCGAGCTGAGGTGCATTGCGCCGTTGTTGTCCACGTACGCGTTCACACCGCTGTTCGACGAGTTGATCGCGTTGGCCAAATCGGAGGCGCTGTTCATCTTGCCAGTGATGTTGGTCGCCTTGCCGTTGACGGTCAGCACCAAGTCGCCCGCCGCCAGGGTCTGCGAATACGTTGCGGCAACGTTGCTCGACGTGATGGTGGCACCAGCTGCGACGGCCGTCGTGGGGATGTTCAGGTTCGCCGCGATGGTGTCGACAGCGCCGCTGAACGTCATCGTCTTGGCAGCGTCCGTGTTGGTCAGGGCGAGTTCTCCGGCCGCGTTGACCGAAGCGACGTTACCCGTGAAACCGGCTTGCTGTGCGGCGGCGTTGATCGCCGTGGCCAGATCCGCTGCGCTGTTGTACGTACCGGCCTTGACGGCCTTGGTAACGTTGGCGCCGGCAGCGTCGAACGTGACCGCCAAGTCCGAAACCGTGTAGCTCAGCGGATTCTTTACCGTCGTCGTTTGCGCAACCGAACCGATGTCGGCAATTTTCATGCTTTGTTGCAGGTTGACCGAGATGGTCTGACCTGCGTTGGCGCCGACCTGGAAGTTCGCCGTGCCCATCGAGCCGTCGAGCACGTTCAGGCCGTTGAACGACGTTTGCGTGGCCAGACGGTTCACTTCCGCCAGACGCTGTTGAACTTCCTGATCGAGCGCGGCACGGTCCGAAGCCGAGTTCGTCGAGTTGGTCGACTGAACGGCCAGCGTGCGGATGCGTTGCAGGTTGTCGGTGATCGCCGACAGGGCGCCCGCGGCGGTTTGCACCAGCGAGATACCGTCGTTGGCGTTGCGCTGCGCTTGCTGCGTGCCGTTGATCTGGGCCGACATGCGGTCCGTGATCGCCAGACCGGCGGCATCGTCGGCGGCGCTGTTGATGCGCATACCCGAGGACAGGCGCGTGATCGAGGTTTGCAGGCCCGACTGCGACGTGCTCAGGTTACGTTGTGCAACCAGCGAGAAGATATTGGTATTGATGACAGATGACATTTAGCCACTCCTTTCCCAAAATTTTTGGCTCCGGCTTAAGCGCCGTAACTTCGGCTCTACAGCCATTCGCCGAAAGCCGCCGTTGTAGGGGATATCGGACGGCCATTGGGAAAATTTAGGGTGATTTCACAAAATGATGTGTCACCCCCCATCGACGGGCCCTGTCGATGTAGGAAAAACGCTAGCGGACCAGTCTACAAAATTCTTCCCCGATCGATCCCGCAAGGAAAGGGGCAATCTGCCGCTTATTCAATCCCTGTAAGGCTTGGAGAGGCGCAGGCGACTGCCTGGCCCCTGTCGCGCGACCGCCAATTCTCGGCAGGTGGCAACGCTTTGAAGGTGCACGAGAAAATTTCTCGCCCGGGTGAGAAAGCGTTGCCGGACGCAACGCTGTCGACGACCGAGGTCGGTTCGGCGGTCCGAAATGCACGTGGCCCGCGTTCTCGGGCCACGTAGTGATCGCTTACTTCTGATTGGGTGGTGCCGGAGCGCTCAGGCGCAGAGCGGTCCCATCTCGGCGCTGACCAGGCCGTGTTGCATCACGTAATAGGTGAGTTCGGCGTTGTTGTTCAGGCGCATCTTTTCCAGCAGGCGCGTGCGATACACGCTCACCGTCTTGACCGAGAGCGAAAGCGCATTGGCGATGTCGGTCAGGCGCTTGCCCGAGCCGATCATGCAAAGCGTCTGATATTCCCGGTCGGACAGGCGCTCGTGCGGCGGTTGGTCGGCGTCCGGGCCGAGGTAGTCGGCGAGCGTCTCGGCGACCATCGGGCTGACATACTTGCGGCCCGCGGCGACCTGCCGCACGGCGGAGACCAACTGCTGGGCGTTCGAGCGCTTGCTCAGATAACCGGCCGCGCCGGCCTTGAGCGCCCGAAGCGCGAACTGGCCTTCACCGTACATGCTGAAGATCATGATCGGCAGACGCGGATGTTTGCGTCGCAGGGTCTTGAGAATTTCGAGCCCGTTCGTGTCGGGCAGCGAAATGTCGAGCAGGACGATGTCCCACTGGGCGGCGTCGGTCATCTCCAGCGCTTCCGCGCCGCAGTCGGCTTCGCCGACGACCGAGATGCTCCCGCTGTCGGAGAGCAACTGTCGCACGCCCTGACGCACGATGGCGTGGTCGTCGACGATGAGCACTCTGAGCGTCATGATGCGTATCCGTGAAGAGCAAGCGATTCCGGGGCATGATGGCCGGTCGCGGGTGCCGCGGCCGGGGACGACAGAATCTGGTGCCAGGGAAGACGCGCGCTCACGAGCGTCCCCGATCCTTGCGCACTGCCAATACGTATCGTGCCGCCAAGCGCCGTGCAGCGCTCGCGCATCCCAACCAATCCGAAATGTCCCTGCTTGCGACGCGCGCCGCGGACCAAGCCGCAACCGTCGTCGGAAATCGTGAGTTTGAGTGAACGATGACCGCCGTCGAGCGCCACCACTACGCGAGAGGCGTGTGCGTGTCGGGCAACGTTGGTCAAGGCTTCCTGCGCAATTCGATATAACGCCAGCACCGCGTCGGGCGTGAGCTTGGCGACGCGCTCACGCGTCACGTCGTCGCAGCGCCAAATGCAGGTGAGACCGCTTTGTTCGCCAAAGCGACGCAGCCAGGCGCGCAACGACGCGACGAGACCGGCGTCGAGCGCGGGGGGGCGTTGGCGGCAGACGAGGTCATCCGCCGCGTCTTGCGCCGCGTTTGCTGCCTGCTGAATCTGGGTGCAGAGGGACTGCCACTCGGCGGCGTCGGCCGGGGCGCGCGTGGCAAGACGCGCTACCACCAATTGCAATGCCGTGAGGTGCGCCCCAAGTCCGTCGTGTATCTCCCTGGCCAGGCGCGTGCGCTCGGCTTCGCGAGCGGCGTCAATTGCGTGTGCCTCGGACTGTGCCGGCGCGCGCGAGGCGGACTCGGCGGGCAACGCCGTGTCGCACGCGGCCGCCAGACCCGATGTCGGCGTCACGGCGCGCGTGTGCAACGCGTCGTCAAGTGACACGCGACGTCTCGCAGCCTGTGCGGCACGATCGACGAGAAACGGCATGGAGGCAAATTCCTGAGAGAAAAAGTCCCGTGCCGCAACTTGCGCGCCGAGACCCCACCGAATTTAACAAACTTTACATTTCGTCACAATTACACGTGGCAAACAAGCACGTGACGGACGTCGAAGCATAACTCTTTGATTTGGATCAAAAAGTATTGGCTTGCTTAAGGGGAATTCTGCGAAGACCCCAAAATATATCAGGGTTTGTCCTAGCGCATGGAGTCGAGCCAGTGTTTCAAACGATTTTTTCAATCTAACCAACGGTAAAGCCTGAGTTTTTCTTGCGACTTCATACGGCTGCGAGTTTCTATCAGGCGGCGGTGCAGGCTTGCGGTGTGCGGTATCGGAGACGTGACGCCGGCAACGTCTTCTAAAGGGCGTTGCGTTCAGCCTCTATCGCGAGCGGTAGCGTCACGGTCACCATCAGACCGCGACCGTCGTCGCCCGACGCCAGCGTCACGGTGCCGTAACTGGCCGCCACGATTTCCTTGACGATGGCCAGCCCCAGCCCGGTGCCGGGCTGACCCGGCGGCGCATTGCGATAGAAGCGCTCGAACACACGCTGCCGCGCCTCGGCCTGGATGCCCGGCCCATCGTCGATCACGCGCAGGCGGGCCATGTCCTGAGGACTGTCGATGGCGACGGTCACGCGACCACCCTCGTGGATATAGCGGATCGCATTGTCGACAAGATTCATGACCATGGCGTGAAACAGCTCGCCATTGCCCTCGACCCACACGTGCGCTTCGGTCGTCTCCAATCCCAGATCGATATGGCGTCGTTGCGCAAGGGCGACGAGTTCCTCGAGCACGGCGGCGGCCACGGCCACCAGATCGACACGCGAGCGCGAGAACGCCGGCGTGTCGGCCGCCTCCGCCTGCGAGAGCAGCAACAGCTTGTTGGTGAGATCGGCCAGCCCTCGACTGCTCGTCTGCATGGCGGCTAGTACGTCGGCCAGCGCAGCGCGATCATCGAGCTGCGCCGCGAACTGCAACTGGGTATCGAGCAGCGTGAGCGGGGTGCGTAGCTGGTGCGCGGCGTCGGCCACGAAGCGCCGCTGTTGCTGCGCCTGTGCCGAGAGCCGCTGGATGCACAGGTTGATGGCGTCGACGATAGGTCGCAGTTCGGTTTGGAGTTGTCCGGCGCGAATGGGCACCAGTTCCTGCGGCGCGCGCCCGGCGACCTCGTCCTTAAGGCGAATGAGCGGATGCAGCTCGACCGTCAGCCCGATGAGCACCAGCAAGGCGGCCAGCGCGGCCATGGCGATCTGGCGGTGCAGCGACGGTTCCCACAACTGCGAGAGCATCGCGTCGTGCGCGTGCATCGTCTCGGCCACCACGACCGCGACCTGATAGGGTGTGCCGGCGTTGTACATCGTGCGCACATAATTGACGGCCCGAAGCGGTTCGCCATTCACGGTGACGCTGAAGTACGCCGGGGTCGTGCCGGAAAAGAGCGGCGGGCGCGGGAAATCCGGCGGGCCGGCGAGCAATTGGCCGTCTTCGGTGACGACCTGATAGAGCACCCGGTCCCGCGCCGGCGACGCGAACAGTTCGAGTGCGGAGGGCGGCACGCTCGCGCGCAGGGCCCCATCGACCCAGGTGAGTTCCCCGGCGATCACTTGCGCCGACGTGAGCAAGGCCCGGTCCTGCACGAGCGCGGCGGTGTCGCGCGCACTGCGATAGGCCTGCCACCCACTCGCGCCGATGTAGAGCGTGAGAGGCAGCATCAGCCACATCAGCAGCCGTACGCGAAGGCTAAGCATCTTTGGCGCGCAGCAGATAGCCCAGGCCGCGCAGCGTCATGATGGCTGCGTGGCTCGTCTCGAGTTTCTTGCGCAGACGATGGATATAGATCTCGATGGCATCGGCGCTCGGTTCGTCGTCGAGACCGAAGACGCCGTCGACGAGGGCGCTTTTGGCAACGGTCTTTCCCTGCTTGCGCATGAGGATTTCGAGCACGGCATGCTCGCGCGACGGCAGCGCGAGCGGCGCACCCGCGATCGTAAACTGTCGCGTGCCCGCGTGATAGGCCAGATCGGCACACACCAGATCCGCGCTCTGCTCGGGCGCATGCCGGCGGGCGAGCGCCTTGACGCGCGCGATTAGCTCGCGCACTTCGAAGGGTTTGACCAGATAGTCGTCGGCCCCCGCGCCGAGACAGTCGACCTTCTCGTCGACGGAACCGCTGGCCGTGAGAATGATCACCGGCACATTATTGCGACGCTCACGCAGCCGTCGCAGCACATGCTTGCCGCCGAGCTTTGGCAGCATGAGATCGAGCAGCACCACGTCGTACGTCTCGGTTTGCAGTAGACGGTCGGCGGCGTCGCCGTCGCGCGCGGCGTCGACCGTGAAGTTGTCGTCGCGCAGCATGCGGGCGAGCCAGTGGGCGAGGGTGTCGTTGTCTTCGATCAGCAGCAGTTTCATGACGGCAAAGGCGTAGGGCGACGCAGACAGCGGCGCAGACAGCGACGGCGAGTGTGCCCGCCGAACCGGCGCAAGCCAACAGCGGGTAAACACCCATCGGTTGCGCAAGAAAACCTGCATGGGACGAAAGCTCGATGAAAGCTTCGGTTTTCTACAATTCGCATCAAGGCAAAGGAAACGATTCAGAGGACCGCTGCCTGGGCCCTGTGGCAAACCACAGCGGTCGGCCGGCGCCGCAACGCGACGCTTGAGCCATTATCCCTAAAAACGATGGAGACACCATAATGCGAGCAAGCCATGGCGTGCGTACGCCGAAAGCCTTCGTGAAACCCGTTCTGGCCGCCGTGTTCGGCGCATCGCTGGCGCTGGCCGCCGTGCCGAGTTTCGCCGCCGACAGCGGCAAGATCACGATCATGGTGGGCGGCATCACCAAGATGATCTACCTGCCGGCCAAACTCGCCGAGCAACTCGGATACTTCAAGGACGAAGGGCTGAACGTCGAGCTGCTCTCGCAGCCGGCCGGTGTCGACGCCGAAAACGAATTGCTCGCCGGTGCCGTGCAGGCCGTGGTTGGCTTCTACGATCACTCCATCGACCTGCAAAGCAAGGGCAAGGAAATCGAGGCCATCACGGTCTTCGGTCAGGTGCCCGGCGAAGTCGAACTGGTCAATGCCAAGAGCCGCGACACCATCAAGAGCATGGCCGACGTCAAGGGCAAGACCCTGGGTGTGACGGGCCTGGGTGCGTCGACCAACTTCCTCACGCAGTACCTCGCGGCCAAGCACGGCATCACGTCGTCGCAATTCTCGGTGCTGCCCGTCGGCGCGGACAACACGTTCATCGCCGCCATCAAGCAGAACCGGATCGACGCCGGCATGACGACCGAGCCGACCGCCTCGCGTCTGATCAACACGGGCGACGCGGCAGTGCTCGTCGACATGCGCACGATGAAGGGCACGGTCGACGCGTTGGGCGGCGCTTACCCGGCGTCGAGCCTGTACGTGCAGCGCGCGTGGGCCGACACGCACAAGGAAGAGGCGACCAAGCTGGCCCGCGCGTTCGTGAAGACACTCAAGTACATCAACACCCACTCGGCCGCAGAGATCACCGAGAAGATGCCGAAGGACTACTACGCCAACAACAAGGCGCTGTACCTGCAGGCGCTGCAGAACTCGCTGCCGATGTACTCGCCGGACGGCCGCATGCCGAAGGATGGTCCGGAGACGGTGCTCAAGGTGCTCGCCGCGTTCAACCCGAACGTCAAGGGCAAGCACATCGACCTTTCGAAGACCTACACCAACGCGTTTGTCGACGCCGCGAACGTGCCGAAGTAAGCGTTCGATCTCGCGTCACCCTTTGATCCTGTAGTTCCGGCGCGCGCGTCGCTCGACGCGCCGCCACCCGAGCCGCCCGCACCCGACGACCGTCCGGTGTGTGGGCAGACTCACCCCTGAAAAACCGCAACGACACCGTTTGCCCTTCGACGTCACTGAGGAACCGGGCATGACCCAGACCATCACCCCCACTGCGCCGGCGCGCGCTGCGAGCCCTGTCTCGCGCGATACCCCGGCCATCGAATTCGACAACGTGTCGTGCCGCTTCATCTCGGCGGACGGCCACGCCACCATCGCGCTGCGCAACTTCAGCATGTCGGTCGCCCGCGGCGAGTTCGTCGCCATTGTCGGGCCGACCGGCTGCGGCAAATCGACCACGCTGTCGATGATCACCGGCCTGCTGCGCCCGACTGCCGGCAGCGTGCGCGTGATGGGGCAGCCGGTCAACGGCATCGACCCGCGCATTGGCTTCGTGTTCCAGAACGACGCGGTATTCCCGTGGCGCAGCGTGCGCGAGAACGTGGCCGCCGGCCCGCTGTTTCGCGGTCAGTCCAAAGACGCCGCTTACGCACTGGCCGACCAATGGATCAAGCGCGTGGGCCTGGACAAGTTCGGCGACCACTACCCGCACCAGCTCTCGGGCGGCATGCGCAAGCGCGTGGCGCTGGCACAGACCTTCATCAACAACCCCGAAATCCTGTTGATGGACGAGCCGTTCTCCGCGCTGGACATGCAAACGCGCACGCTCATGCAGGACGAGTTGCTGCAACTGTGGTCGTCAACCTCCGGCTCGGTGGTGTTCGTCACCCACGATCTGGAAGAGGCGATTGCGCTGGCCGATCGCGTGTTCGTGCTCACGGCGCGTCCGGCCACGCTGAAGAATGTGTACACGATCGATTTGCCGCGTCCGCGCGTGATGTCGGAAGTTCGCTACGAGCAGCGCTTCATCGACATTTCGCGCGAGATCTGGGCGGATCTGCGTGAGGAAGTGAAGATCGGTTGAAGACGACGCCCCCGCCGGGGCATCGACAATGCATTTGCGGGCCGCGCATCGACGCGCGTGCCCACGCCGTCTGGAGGAGGGCATGAACATGAGTGAACAGGCCATGGTGGCAGGATTCAGTGACGCCGATCTCGCGCGCGAGGAAGCCAGCGCGCAGCGTCGCATCAAACAGCGTCGCGCGCTGGTGATTTTTCTGCGCGTGGCCATTCTGGTGATCGGATTGGGCGGCTGGGAAGTGGGCGCGCGCGTGGGGTGGATCGACCCGTTCTTCTTCTCGCAACCGACTCAAATCGTTGCGCAGATCTATGAATGGTGTGTGGAAGGCACCTCGCAGGGCCCGCTCTGGACGCAGGTGTTCGTCACGCTCGAAGAGACCGTGCTGGGCTTTCTGATCGGCGGCGTGGCGGGTGTGATCTGCGGCATCGTGCTCGGCCGCAACAAGCTGCTCTCGGATGTCTTTAGTCTCTACATTCAGATCGCCAACTCGATTCCGCGCGTCGTGCTCGGGTCGATCTTCGTGATCTCGCTGGGTCTGGGCATGGCCTCGAAGGTGGCGCTTGCCGTGGTGATGGTGTTCTTCGTCGTGTTCGCCAATGCCTTCCAGGGCGTGCGTGAAGCCGACCGCTACATGATCGCGAATGCGCAGATCCTGGGCGCGTCGCGCCGTCAGGTGACGATGTCGGTGGTGATTCCGTCGGCGTTGTCGTGGATTCTCGCCAGCCTGCACGTCAGCTTCGGCTTTGCCCTGGTGGGTGCGGTGGTCGGTGAGTTCCTCGGCTCGAAGCAGGGCATCGGCCTGCTCATCTCGACCGCGCAGGGCGCGTTCAATGCGAGTGGCGTGTTTGCCGCGATGATCGTGCTTGCCGTGGTGGCGCTGGCGGCGGATTACCTGCTGACGTCGCTCGAGAAACGTTTGCTGAAGTGGCGTCCGGCGGCGTTCAGCACCGAGTAATGCCGACGGTCATCGTCTGCGCATAAAACAACGGCGCCATCCATTGCGGATGGCGCCGTTGTCGTTTGGCGTGGGACGTGGGACGTGGGACGCGAGGTCGCCAGATTCCTGAATGCCTCGCGGTCTCCGGGCGTCGTCAGATGTTGAGCTTGCTGACCTTTGTGCCTTCGACGTTCAGGTTGGCCATGAGACCGGCGTTGGTCATCACGATCACTTCGACCGGCGAAGTCGCGGTGTTCAGATCGACCGCGCCGTTCGCGCCGATCTTGACCAGGGCCACGGAGGCGTCGGCCCCCGCCGTCCAGCCGTCGGTGCGCTGGAATTTGTCGAGGGCGTCCTGCGTCATGAACAGGAAGATAATGGCCTTCGACTGCGCACCGATCTGCAGACCGAACGACGCCGTCACCGTGTTGTAGTAGCCCTTCGTGGCGCCGCCCACGCGCAGCGCGCCTTCGCCGTATTGGCCGCCCACGACGAAACCGGCTTGCAGCACCGACGGGAACACGAGCATGCCGCGCGACTTGTTCACCAGTTCGCGCGAGCCCGGTACGGACGCATACATCTTGTCGAGCGCGCCATTCACGGAAGCATCGATCTCACGGCGCTTGTTCGCGTTGGCGCCGGGTGAGCTGTCGCTCTTGCTGGCCTGCGACGGGGTGGTCGTGGTGCAGCCCGACAGCGCGAATGCAGCGGCGGCAACAGCGACGGAAGTCTTCATCAGGAATTCGCGTTTTTGCATTTTCTCCCTCCAGGTAGCGTGTGCCCCGTGCTGAGCACGGCGGCATGGATCCGGATAAAACGTCGGGCCGATGACGCATTCCACGCGGCTCGCGTCGTGTCGGCCATGAAGCGGATGATGAGAACGATAATTCGGCATCCGACGGATGTGTCTGCGTGAAATCGTGGCAGACAACCCATCGGCGTGACGACGATTATGCGGTCTCTGACGTTATTGTCAAGGAAATGGGGCAACAAGTTCCGTTAACTTGCAGACATCTCTCGTCAACTTGTAGGTGTCCGCCTACGTGCACTTGCGCATGTACTCTTCCTTGAGCGCTTTGCGCGGGCGGGTGCGTGTAGGAATGTCGACGCGATCGCCGGCGGGCGACTCGACCCGGCGTCCGCGCTGGTAGACCGGCTTGTCCGGCGTGTTGGCGATCTTGTCGGCGAGCGCGCGACACTCGTCGCGCAGTGAGGGCGATCTCGCGCCGGACGCAGTCGCCTGCGATGCGGCCTGATCGCGCGCGGCTTGCGAGCATTGCTCTGGCGGCAGGGCGTGGCCGACGCTATCGAAACACACGGGCGTCTGCGCCCACGCGCCGCCGCTCACACCGAGCAGTGCGACGACGGTGGAAGCTTGCAGAAAACGTTTGATCGGCGCGTAAGACCGCGCAAGATCGGCAATGCCAAGCATCGACGCTGCGACGCCGTTTGGCGTGAATGACGCGGATGAGGTGAAGGCTGTGAGGGCAGTGGACATCGGGGACAACGTAGCGGCGCGGCGTGGCATCGTCGATCTCCTCAAGGGAACCGCGCTGCGGCGCGGGTGCGCCTATTCTGGCATCGCCCCGGCGGGATTGTCGATACCCGCGACGCCATGCCGCGCGGCGCCCATGCCCGGGCGGTCCGTGCGCAATTCGAGCCGATAGCCGACGCCATAGATCGAGCGCACGATTTCCTCGTCGGGCCGGATCGCCTGCAACTTGCGACGCAGGTTCTTGATATGGCTATCGACCGTGCGATCGGCCACCACGCGGTGATCGTCGTACATGCGATCGAGCAGGTGGGCACGAGGGAAGGTCTTGTCGGGATGGCTGGCGAGCGTCGCCAGCAACCGCAACTCCACCGGCGTGAGCGGCAGTTCGTGTCCGTCGAGCCGTGCGTGATGACGCATCGCGTCGATGACGAGCGCGCGCGGCGGTGCCGCGTTTGCAAGACTGGCGGTTCCCTGGGGGCCGAAGGTGGTACTGGCGGTACTGGCGCCTCTCACCCGGCGCAGAATCGCCTTGACGCGTGCCACGACTTCGCGCGGACTGAAGGGCTTGCAGATGTAGTCGTCGGCGCCGAGTTCGAGGCCCAGCAGCCGGTCCGTCTCTGCCGCGCGCGCCGTCAGCATGACGACCGGCACCTCGGAGAACTCGCGCACGGCGCGGCAGACTTCGAGGCCGTCCATGCCCGGGAGCATGAGATCGAGCAGCACCAGGCGCGGTTGTGTCGCGCGCACGGCCGGCACCACGTCGCGGCCGTCCGAGAGAATGCGGCAAGGCATGCCCGCCACCCGCAGGTATTCCGCGAGCAACGCGGCGAGCTTGGGCTCGTCTTCGACGATCAGAATCGGGGCGGTGTTGGAGAGGGTCATCGCGTCGGTCGGTGAACGTGGGGCGGAAAGCGGCGCCGGGGTCAATGCGTGCGAAGCGCCCGGCGACGGGTTCGGCGAGGTCGAAGGCATGGGCGAAGGGTTCATCACGAGCTCGCAAGGGCGGGGTCATCGAGCCGCGCGGGCCCGGGGCGGCTCGTCCCGCCGGGTGACCGGTCGCATCCGCCGCCGCACGCCCCCCCTGCGGCCGCAGGCGCAGGGCGGTGACGCGGCAGAGTGATCGTGAGTCCGAGACCCCCCAGTGGGGAATGCCGCGCGGCGATCTGACCGCCGTGCGCTTCGACGATATGTTTGCAAAGCGTCAGCCCCAGACCGGCGCCACCGCTTCGCCGGCTGCGGGATGCCTCCACGCGGAACAGGCGCTCGAACAGACGCGGCAGCGCGTCGTCCGGCACGCCCGGCGCAGAATCCTCGATCTCCAGACGCAATTGCGTGGCCGTGGCCGACAGGTACACGCGCA
Source organism: Pandoraea sp. B-6 (assembly GCF_000282835.1). NCBI lineage: Bacteria > Pseudomonadati > Pseudomonadota > Betaproteobacteria > Burkholderiales > Burkholderiaceae > Pandoraea > Pandoraea sp. B-6. The sequence continues at coordinate 15,313 of NZ_AKXS01000152.1, forward strand.
CGGCGCCGCCGCCGTCGGTGTAGCGCAGCGAGTTTTCGAGCAGATTGCCCAGCAGTTGCGTCACGCGGTGGAGATCGCCGTTGATGATGGGCGTGTCGTCGGGCAGGTGCACGTTCAGCGCGATGCCCTTGGCGTCGAACCAGTCGCCGAACGCGGCCACGGACGTGGCGACGCGCTCGGTCATGTCGACGGGGGCGAACGTGTAGGTGAGTGCGCCGACGTCCGAGAGCGAGAGTTCGTACAGATCGTCGATCAGTTTGGAGAGCTGCGAGATTTCAACGCGCAGCGAGGCGAGGGCGTCTTGCGTGAGCGGGCGTACGCCGTCTTCCAACGCTTCGATTTCCCCGCGCAGGATCGACAGCGGCGTGCGCAGCTCGTGGGAAATGTCCGCGAGCAGGTCGCGGCGCGAGCGGTCGTTGCGGGCGAGCGTGTCTGCCAGGCGGTTCAGATCGACGGCGAGACGGGCGAGCTCGTCGGCACCGGCTGTCGGCGCGCGTACGCTGTAGTCGCCCATCGCCATGCGGTGGGTGGCCTCCAGCAACGGGGTGACGGGCACGAGCAGACGCCGGGCGAGATGCAGCGCCACGACACCGAGCAGCGCGACGCCGAGGACCGTCAGATACATCAGGTTGTCGCCGCACAGCCAGCGATGCCCGCCGAGCGCGGCGCGCACGGCGAGTGCCGTGGCCGTCATGGTGATCAGGCCTGTCGCGAAGAGCGCGAGGAAAAGCTTGCGGGTGATGCCGGAGTTCATGCGCTGCGTGGTTGGGCGAACGGTGATGGCGGGAAAGCGCGCCTGACGGGGCGAACCCATGGAGCTCTGCCGACGTTGGCGCGCCATTTTCTCAGCATCGGTGTGGCGCGCGGCGGGCCTCCACAAATTTTCCTCTATTTGTGCTTAGTGCCTGCACCTGCACTCCTTACTATTCCTCTCGACGCTGGCCGCCGTGTCGGCTGCGCCATCGATCAACCGTTCACACTATTCCAAGACGACCGGATCCGGCATCCGGGATCGGCGCGGGGGCGCCTCACCATGTCGAAGCTGTCGATGCTACCGCGCGTTGCGGCGCGCGGTGTTCTCCGGACGCTTGCGCTGCTGGCCGCCACGGGCGCCATGTTGGGGGCCTGCTCCAGCTCGTCGCCGGCGCCCACGCCGATGGGCATGATGCCCATGCCGCGCGTGGCGAACGTGCAGACGGGCGGATCCATCTACCAATCGACCACCGCCACGAACTGGTTCGAGACACCGGTCGCGCATCGCATCGGTGATCTGCTTACGATCGCGGTGTCCGAAAACTCGTCCGGTGGAAACAAGTCGCAGAGCGACATCTCGCGCAACGCGAGCGTGACGGCCAAGAGCGCCAAGGCCAATGGGGCCGATTCCGTGCTGGAGCGCTGGTTCAACATCGGTCAATCGGCCAGTGCCTTCAAGGGCAACGGCAACAACAGTTCGAGCACGGCGCTGGCCGGCACGATTGCGGTGGCGATCGTGGACGTATTGCCGAACGGCGCATATGTCGTGGGCGGGGAAAAGCAGGTCCTGCAAGGGCGCAATATGGAGACGTTCCGCTTTACCGGCGTCGTCAACAAATTCGACATCTCACCGGGCAATGTGGTCGCGTCGAGCAAGGTGGGGCACGTCAAGGTGGCGCGCGTGGAGGAGGGGCAGGTCGCCGACGGGAGCAGTGGTGGCTGGCTGCAGGGCATTCTGCTCGGCGTGTCGCCGTTCTGATGAAACGACTGGCGATCGTGCTGATGCTGGCGGCGGCCGCCAGCGCCACCCTGGGCGGGTGCCTCTTCACGACACCGGTGCCGGTGCTCGCCGCGCAGGTGGCCTCCAGCATGGTGTCGACGGGCGTGATGCTGTCGGATCAACTGCCGTCCATCGTGCCGCCGACGACGCCCGCCGCGCCGGAGCTGCTCTCGCACAATGTGTGTATCGAGCTGGCGCCCGACGGCATTTCCGATCTGCTGCCGGCGATACAGGGTCGCCTACGCGCTTATGGCATCGTGAGCACGATCTACAGCCCGGGCACCTGGCCGACGGGCTGCGTGGTGCTCAATTACTCGGTGCGCCGCGCCTGGCGCGATGCTCTGTGGGGCAACACGCCGAGCGAATACCTGGCCTATGCAACGCTGACGCTCAGCCGCAACGGATCAGTGATCAATACCGTGTACTTCGACGGTCGATCGCGTACGGTCGAATCGTGGTCGGCGTCAAACTCGCGCATCGCGCAACTGGTTGATCGGCTGGTGGTGTTTTGAGCGAACAAGGGGCGGCGACAAGCGTCATCCGCGCAAGGGCGTTCAGAACCGGTAACTCACCTTCAGACTCCCCGCCTGCGACGATGCGCGTGCCGTATTGACGAGCGCATCGTAGGCGAGCGAGATATCCAGGTGCTTGGCCAGTGTCACGCCGACGCTGGCGCCGAGCGTCAGGAAGCCGCGCGGCAAATCCGCACCCGATGCGACGAAGGCCGTACCGTCCTGCGAGGCCACGGTGATCACCCGGGCGACATCGAGCAGTTCGTGCGCGTACGCCACGCGGAACTGGACGTTCACGGGGCGCGTTGCGTCGCCGAACGCCTTGTCGAGCGTCACACCGACAAACGGTTGCAGGCTCCGCGTGTTGTCCGTGCCAACGCGCAGATTCTGTCCGCCCGCACCGCTTTCGTCGAAGCCGTTCGCGTGGAAGTAGGCGTAGCGCAGGCCGGCTCGAGGCGTCACGACAATGCCCGCGATCGCCATCGGTGCACTCGCCTGTGCCGCCGCCGTCAATTCCTGCCCGATATGATCGCCCTCGGCCGTGCCGATGCCCGCGAACGGGCGTTTCTGCGACAGGAAGTGAAGGCCGTACCCGACAGTGGCGGCAACATCGACCGCGCCCATCTCACGGCTTGCATACGCGGCAAGGCGCAGCGTGTCCCGTGTGCCTGAGCTCGCCGTGCCCTGTTCCGAAAGATCGGCATGGGAATAGCCGCCCGCCAGCCCAAACATGACGCGTTCTTCGTGCCGTTCCGCGCCAGCAAGGAAGCCGTATTGATTCTCCTGAAAGCCAGACTGAGCGCCCGAGCCATTCACACGTGCGTGCAATCCGGTGGCCGTGGCCCAGACGGGCGAGGTACGCGGCGCCGCGTCGCCGGTGGCAAGCCCTGTATCCACGGCGCGTCGCGTAGCTTGATCGAGAAGCGCCGCGGCCGTCGACTGCGCATTCGCCAGCGCCGCCGTGCCCAGCGCGGTGTAGACGCTCGTGTTTTTCGGCGCAATCACGATTGCGCCCGAGCTCCCGGGATCGCTGACGGACGGATCGACCAGCGACAGGATGACATCGTTCGCACCATAGGCGACCGATGATTGCAGGCTGCCAAGATTGGCGCCTGCCGCCTGCGCGCCGGTGACCGAAGAGAAGCGACCGTTGACGCCATTCGCCGCGGTCACCACCGTATAGCGTGTTGCCTGGTACGTGCCGGGATCGTACGTAATCGCCAGCACCCCGTTCAGCGTCGCGCTTCCCGATACCTTGAGCTGCGACGCCGCCGTCGGACTCACCTCGATCGCCAACGTTGCATTGGACGCCTGTGTGTAGTTTCCACTGATGCGCAACGTGCCGATGGAGCCTCCCGGCGCCACGATGCCGCCGTTGGTCACGCTGCCGATAATCGTGCCGTGCCCGCGCAACGTCCCTTGTGCGCCGACGGCCACGTCGCCGCCCAGTGAGGCGGTGTCGTGGTTGGCGTCGCCGACTTCGAGCGTGCCCGCCGCAACGCTCGTCGTCCCCGTGAAGGCCGTGCTCGCGCCATTGAGAACGAGCATGCCGCTGCCGAGCTTGGTGAAGGTCCCGCTGCCCGCAAGGTCGCCGGCATACGTACTGTTGCCTGAGGTGTCGACGCTCAGCGAATTCGCCCCCATGAGCAGACGCGTGCCCGCCACGCCGCTTAATCCCGAGACCGCTTGCGTACCCGCAGCAGACATATCGAACGTCGCGCCGCTGCCCAGCATCGCAAGGCTCGTCACCGAAGACAATTGGCCGGCGCCTGTCAATGCCAGTGTGCCTCCATTGATCGTGGTCGCGCCGGTGTAGACGTTCGCGGCCGAGAGCGTCTGTGTGCCGCCATTCAATGTCAGCCCACCGGAGCCGCCGATGCTGCCGGAGAAGACGCCCGAGGCGTTCGTGAGCGTAAGGGTGCGGGCCCCGAGCGCGACCGACCCACTGCCGGCGATGCCCGTGAGCGACGCGCCGTTTGTCGTTGCCGAAATGTCGAGCGCGCCGTTACTGGTCACGCCACTCGATGCTGCGACACTGCCGCCGCCGCTGAGCTTGAGCGTGGCCCCGCTGTCGACCACGGTCGCGCCGGTGTAGGTGCTGGTGCCTGTCAGCGTCTGGGTGCCGGCGGCCACCCGAACGCCGCCCGTGCCGTCGATGACGCCGTCGAACGTGCCGGCCGCGTTGGTGAGCGACAGTGACTGTGCGCCAAGCCGCACCGTACCCGCGCCTGAAAGCGCCTTGATCGACGTCCCCGACGTGACGGCGGATATATCGAGCACCGAATTCAGCACGACGCCGGACGAAGCCGCGATGCTGCCGCTTCCCGCCAGGGCGAGTGTGCCATTGCTGATCGTGGTCGCCCCCGTATACGTGTTGATGCCCGAAATCGTCAACGTGTTGCCGCCCACGACACTGAGCGAGCCAGCCCCGGAAATCACGCCCGACATCGTCAAGCCGGTCGACGCCGTGGAGACGGTCGCGCGCGACGCCGCGTCGCTCAGAATGACATCGTTGTTCAGTGTCAGCCCTGTGTTGCTTGCGGCAATGGTGGCCGTCGCCCCCGCGTCGAAGAGCAGCGTTCCGAGGATCGAGGAGCCCGTCAGCAGATTCAGCGAATTGTCCGTGCCGCCAAACTCGATCGCCGCCGCTCGGGTCCCACCTGCGCCGGTCAGCGCACCCATGATGAGACCTGCGTTCGTGATCGAATCCATGCCACGCGTCACCACGCCGACACCGCCTCCGATGCCCATACCGCCCGAGATCGTTCCGATATTGGCGAGGGAATTGTGGGTTTGGGCAAGATCGACCCCAGTGCCCCCGGCGCCGCCTGCCGCGGACCCCGAGGCGCCCGCGCCCGCGGCCCCGCCT
>NZ_AKXS01000153.1:0-32336 GCF_000282835.1 Pandoraea sp. B-6
CGCGCCGCCGTCTGCCGGGGCTCATGCGCACGCGCCCGCCCATCGGGCCAGTGGGGCGCGCGCGGCATCCGGAACGTCGAGCACGACGGCCACCGCCGACACCACCGAGCGGCCCACGCTACCCAGGCTGGTGGCGATCGCCACGCCGGAAAACGACGACGGCATTGCGCGTTTCGCCCTGTTTGCCGCGCGCGATATCGAACAGTTGGGTTTGCAGTTCCCGGCGCAAGACGGCGTCGCCCCCGCCGATATCGAGGTCGTCGTCACGATGAGCCTGCGCGACAGCGCCACCGCACGGATGCGTGATTTCTCGCGTCAGCATATGAACGAACCGATGACGCTGATCGTCGACGGCGTGGAAATGCTGACCGCCACGATCCGCTCGGAGTTGGGCGGCAAGTTTCAATTGCAGATGCCAAAAGAAAAAGCCCGGCTTCTGTTCCAGCGTGTGCTGGCCAAAGCCGGGCCTGCGACCTGAGCGTCGTGTGCCTTCGAGCGGATTGCCTCGTCGGCGCCACGCCGCCCCGGCCGGGCAGCAAGCCATGCGGGAGAACCCCGGCATGGCCGTGATACAGGTGCTTACTTCACGATCTGCGAGAGATCGCCGCTCTTGTACTTCTCGGCCATCTTCTCGAGCGCGACCGGCTTGATCTTGCCGGCCTGACCTTCGCAACCGAACGACAGATAGCGCGCCTTGCACACCAGCTTGGCGGCTTCGCGAGCCGGCTTGAGGTAGTCGCGCGGGTCGAACTTGCTCGGGTTTTCGAACAGATAGCGACGGATCGCGCCGGTCATCGCCAAACGGATGTCGGTATCGATGTTGATCTTGCGCACGCCGTGCTTGATGCCTTCGACGATCTCTTCGACCGGCACGCCGTACGTTTCCTTCATGTCGCCGCCGAATTCACGGATCTCGGCGAGCAGTTCCTGCGGCACCGACGACGAGCCGTGCATCACGAGGTGGGTGTTCGGAATGCGGCGGTGGATTTCCTTGATGCGGTCGATGGCGAGAATGTCGCCCGTCGGCTTGCGACTGAACTTGTAGGCGCCGTGCGAGGTGCCGATGGCGATGGCCAACGCGTCGCATTGCGTCTGGTTCACGAAGTCGGCGGCCTGATCGGGGTCGGTCAGCAGTTGCTCGCGGGTCATCGTGCCGTCGGCGCCGTGGCCGTCTTCCTTGTCGCCCTTCATCGTTTCGAGCGAACCCAGCACGCCCAGCTCGGCTTCCACCGTCACGCCGATGTAGTGCGAGAACTCGACCACCTTCTTCGACACTTCGACGTTGTACTCGTAGCTGGCAACCGATTTGCCGTCGGCTTCGAGCGAGCCGTCCATCATCACGCTCGAGAAGCCGCTCTTGATCGCGGCCATACACACGGCCGGCGACTGGCCGTGATCCTGGTGCATCACCACCGGGATGTGCGGATACGCTTCCACGGCGGCCGAGATCAGGTGACGCAGGAACGCTTCGCCGGCGTACTTGCGAGCACCGGCGGAGGCCTGCATGATGACCGGCGCACCGACTTCGTCGGCGGCGGCCATGATGGCGGAAACCTGCTCCAGATTGTTGACGTTGAAGGCCGGCAGACCGTAGCCGTTTTCGGCGGCATGGTCGAGCAGCTGTCGCATAGAGACTAGGGGCATGATGTTCTCCTTGGAATCACAAAACTAAGCAAATCTTTCCTCGATCCAGAAGTGCCCCTCATGACGACGGCTCGCGGGCGGCGTGGCGTTTGCGCCTTGCCGCACTCGCGCGGCCCCCTTCGTCATGCCTGGCCCACCTGGACGATTTTCAACGTATTGGTACCACCGGGTTGTCCCATCGGCTCGCCCACGGTCAACACGATCGTGTCGCCGCGCTTGACCACGCCGCGCGAGAGCAGCAGTTGCTCGGCCTGCTTGAGCGCGTGATCGCGGTCGAGCGTGGCGTCGGCACGCATCGCGTAGACGTTGCGGTACAGCGCCAGCTTGCGATGGCTGCCGAGCTGTGACGTCAGCGCAAAAATCGGCACATGGATCTTGTGGCGAGACAGCCACAACGCGGTCGCGCCCGATTCGGTCAGCGCCACGATGGCTTTCGCGCCAAGATGATACGCGGTAAACAAGGCGCCGGCCGCAATCGTTTGGTCGATGCGCGTAAAAGTCTGATCGAGCCAGTCGCGATCGAGTTCCACCATCTCCGAGCGCTCGGCTTCGACGCAGATCGCCGCCATCGTCTCGATGGTTTCGACCGGATACTTGCCCGCGGCGCTCTCGGCCGAGAGCATCACGGCGTCGGTACCATCGAGCACGGCGTTGGCGACGTCCGAGACTTCGGCGCGGGTCGGCACCGGGTTGTGGATCATCGACTCCATCATCTGCGTGGCCGTGATGGTGGTCTTGTTCATCTCGCGCGCAAGCTTGATCATGCGCTTCTGCAGCCCCGGCACCGCGGCGTTGCCCACTTCGATGGCCAGATCGCCCCGTGCAACCATGATGCAGTCCGACGCCGCCAGAATCTCTTCGAGCGCCGGAATGGCTTCTGCGCGCTCGATCTTGGCGATCATCAGCGGCTTGATGCCGTAAGGCTCGCCGGCCACGTTGGCCAGACGGCGCGCCATTTCCATGTCGGTGGCGTTCTTCGGGAAGGAGACCGCGACATAATCGGCGCCCAGCGCCATCGCGGTCTTGATGTCTTCCATGTCCTTGGCTGTGAGCGCCGGTGCCGTCAGCCCACCGCCCTGGCGGTTGATACCCTTGTTGTTCGAGAGATCGCCGCCGACCTTCACGGTCGTATGGATCTCATTGCCGAGCACGCGATCGACGATCAGCACGATCAGGCCGTCGTTGAGCAGCAGCACGTCGCCCGTGCGCACGTCGCGCGGCAGTTCCTTGTAGTCGAGCCCGACGCGCTCTTCGTTACCGACTTCGCAGGCGGCGTCCAGGATGAACTTCGCGCCCGCCTCGAGCGTGGCCTTGCCGTTCTCGAACTTGCCGACGCGAATCTTCGGACCCTGGAGGTCGGCCATGATGGCCACTTCGCGGCCAGCCGCCTTGGCGGCCGCGCGCACCATCTCGGCGCGCTCGATGTGGTCCTGCGCCTTGCCGTGCGAGAAATTCAGGCGAACGACATCGACGCCGGCGGCGATCATGCGCGAGAGCACTTCCGGCGTGCTCGATGCCGGACCGATGGTGGCGACGATCTTGGTGGAGCGGTTCATTACATCCATCTCTTCATCCTCTTTGGGTAACAGCGCATTCGACATGTCTGGCGCTTAGCGATTTGTAGCGCATTTAGGCCGCCACAGGTTAACCAAAAAGTTCGTATTGTCCGTACGAAATCGTTTGATTCGATCTTAGATGTTCGCAATAAACCGATCGAAACCGCCCCATTCGTGCCCGCCTTCGACCGGAAAACCGGCCTGCGAGCCCCGCTCCACCTGGCGCCGCGCGATCAGTTGAGCTCGCTGGCGCGTTGTTGCAGCACGTCGACGGCCGGCAGTGTCTTGCCTTCGAGGAATTCGAGGAACGCGCCGCCACCGGTCGAAATATAGCTGACCTGGTCGGCAATACCGTACTTGGCGATGGCGGCGAGCGTATCGCCGCCCCCGGCGATCGAGAAGCCCTTGGCGGCCGCAATCGCGCGCGCCAGCGTCTCGGTGCCGTGCCCGAACTGATCGAATTCGAACACGCCCACCGGGCCGTTCCACACGATCGTGCCCGCGCCCGCCAGTTGCTCGGCCAGCTTGGCAGCCGTTTGCGGACCGATGTCGAGAATCATGTCGTCGGCGGCCACATCGCTGGCGGCCTTCACCGTCGCCTCAGCCGTCGCGCTGAATTCCTTGGCGCATACGACGTCCGTCGGAATCGGCACCGAGGCCCCACGCGCGGCCATCGCGTCGATGATCGAACGGGCTTGCCCGACCAGATCGGCTTCGGCGAGCGACTTGCCGATCGGCAGGCCGGCGGCCAGCATGAACGTGTTGGCAATGCCGCCGCCCACGATCAGGTGGTCGACCTTGTCGGCGAGCGACTGCAGAATGGTGAGCTTGGTCGAGACCTTGGAGCCGGCCACGATGGCCACGAGCGGGCGAGCCGGGGCGTTCAGCGCCTTGCCGAGCGCTTCGAGTTCGGCGGCGAGCAGCGGGCCGGCACAGGCGACCGGCGCATACTTGGCGATGCCGTGCGTCGTGGCTTCGGCGCGGTGGGCGGTGCCGAACGCGTCGTTCACGTACACGTCGCACAGCGCGGCCATCTTTCGCGCCAGTTCGTCGTTGTCCTTCTTCTCGCCCTTGTTGACGCGGCAGTTCTCCAGCAGCACGACCGTGCCCGGCGCCACCTCAAAACCGCCGTCGACCCAGTTGGCGATCAGCTTCACCTCGCGGCCCAGCAGTTCGGACAGGCGTTGCGCAACCGGTGCCAGTGAGTCGGCGGGCTTGAATTCGCCTTCGGTCGGACGGCCCAGATGCGACGTGACCATGACGGCCGCACCGGCGTCGAGCGCCATCTGGATGGCCGGCACCGAGGCGCGGATACGCGTGTCTTCCGTGATGCGGCCCGCATCGTCTTGCGGCACGTTCATATCGGCGCGGATGAAGACACGTTTGCCTGCCAGGCGACCCTGGGCGATCAAATCGGAAAGACGTACGACGGAAGCCATGAGAATCCGGAATAAATGGTGGAAAAAACATGCATTTTAACTGATCCGCCCGTCCAGATGCCCATTTTGGCCGACGAGGGTTCCGCCTACAGGAACAGACGGCAGAGCGTGTAGACGGCCATGCCGACGACAATCATCTCGATCATGTTGCGTCGCCAGACGAACCAGCCGGTGGCGGCCACGGCCGCGGCCAGCTTGGGATTGTGCAGATGCAGCGAGAACTGGTGATCGAGCAGCAGCACCTCGGGCACCACGATGACGGCGAGCGCCGCCGCCGGGGCGTAGCGCAGCGCGCGTTGCAAGCGCTGCGGCAGCGTCACGCGGTCTCCCGCGAGCAGGAAGAACGTGCGCGTGACGATGGTAATGGCCGTCATCGCCACGAAGGAGAGCCAGATTTCGACCGTACTCATGAGCGACGCTCTCCCGAACGACTGGGCTGGGCGCCATCGCGCGCGGCCGCGGGGGGATTCGCCAACGCGAGCCGCTTCGCCTGACGCGCCGAAAGTTCGTCGCAAACCATGCCGGCGGCGAGCGCGCCGACCACCCCGAGCACGAGATTGAGCCGATACGGCAAATCGAAGGCGAGCAGGCCGAGGACCGATGCCAGCGTGACCGCCAGCATCGTCGAGCGACTGGTGATCGTGTGAACCATCATCGGAATGAGGGCGAGCGTGCCCGCGAAGGCGAGGCCCCAGCTATCCGGCACGAGCGCGCCGAGCAGGATGCCGAGAATCGACGACACGTGCCAGACCGCCCAATTGCTGAGCGTGATGCCGTAGTAGGTCCCCTCCTTGCCCGGGACATAGCCGCTCGCGAACTTCTGGTTCATGAACATCACGAATCCGAGGTCGCCATTGACATAGCCGAGCACGATGCGCCGCGGCAGCGACAAATAAGAGAAATGCGGCTGGAGCGCGGCGCTGAAGATCACAAAGCGCAGATTGACGATGCCGACCGTGAGCAGAATCGTCCACAAGGGCATGCCGGCGGCGAACAGCGGCAACGAGGCCAACTGGGCCGATCCGGCATAGAGCATCAGGCTCATGCCGATGGCCTGGGGCACCGTCAGTATCGATTTGCCCATGGCGACCCCGGTCACGAGTCCCCACGAGAAGATGGCTGGCAACAGCGGCGAAATAATGCGGAAACCGGCCCTGAACCCGTCACGTTCAGCGGCTGGCAGACGAAGCATTGGCATGGTCGGCTTGGGGGGCGAGCACCGAGCCGTTCGGCGCAGTGTCTGGCATTGCGGGGCAAAGCGGTCCCGACGGCGCCCGGCACGCCCATGATGACCGCTGGCGGTCACAGCGCCCGCCAGGGTTGCCGGAGTGTCTCCTGAATATCGTCATCGTTGGCGGCGAGCGTCCGGTCATTATAGCCAGGGTAAATATTTACTTACCACGTCGAAAGCGCATATCCGGGCGTTTTTGCGAGGGCAACGGACGAGGTGTCGCGTACGCGCCACGCGGGACTTCGACGGTGACAGGAACTGGCAAGCGTCGCGGCTGCGGGCGCTGCGAGCCATCCGCAAAGGGCCGTGGCTGCTTTACAATAGCGACTTTTGGTAAGCGTGCGGGCGACGGCTTCGTCCTTTGCACCGGCCATGCAATCCCCAATCGTCCGAATACCCATCACGGTCCGAACCCCATGAGCGAAGTCAAACAAATGCCGGTCGTCGAAGTCGGCGCCGAAGATCTGCCGGTCCATTGCCCGAATCCGAAGATGGAAGCCTGGAGCGCCCATCCGCGCGTGTTCATCGATGTGACGCATGGCGAAGCGGCCTGTCCGTACTGCGGCACGCGTTATCGCGTGAAGGCCGGGGTCGTGCTCAAGGGTCACCACTGAGCCGGCTGCCGTTGCTCCAACCGGGCGCAGCCGACTGCGGTTGCCCTGTACCGCCCGGTTGACTGTCCGTATCTTCGCAACGCTTAACGTTTAGAGTCTCCGCCACGATGCATAAAGCCTTGGTGATCGCCCCCAACTGGATTGGGGACGCGCTGATGGCGCAGCCGTTGTTCACCCTGCTCAAGCGCCTGCATCCGCGTCTGACCATCGACGCGATCGCGCCCAGCTGGGTCGCCCCGGTGCTGGAACGCATGCCGGAGATTTCGCGCGTCGTCGCCACCGACCTCGCGCACGGCAAGTTGCAGCCGCTGGAGCGCTACCGGCTCGCGAGCGTGCTCGCCGACGAGGGGTACGACGCCGCCTATGTGCTGCCGAACTCGCTGAAGTCGTCGCTGATTCCGTGGCTGGCGCGCATTCCGTTGCGCATTGGCTACAAGGGCGAGCACCGCTACGGTCTGCTCAACGTGCGCCACGCCAATCCGCGCAAAGACGAGCGGCCGCCCATGGTGCGGCACTACGCTGCGCTCGCGTTCGCGCCCGGGGCCAAGTTGCCCGATGCGCTGCCCACGCCGCGCATCGACGCCGACCTGAACGAGTCGGCGCGTGTCTTCGCGCGCTTCGGCCTTGATCTGCGCGTACCGCTCGTGGTGTTCTGCCCGGGTGCAGAGTTCGGACCGGCCAAGCGCTGGCCGCCGGGCCATTTCGCGCAGTTAGCTCAGTTGGTTCGCCGCTCGTTCCCGTATGCGCAAATCATTGCGCTCGGCTCGGGCAAGGACGGTGCGCTCGCGCAGCAAATCGCCGCCGATGCGCCGTTCGTGCGCAACCTGTGTGGACAGACGTCGCTGGCCGAGGCGTGCGCGCTGCTGGCCCGCGCCAATGCGGTGGTGAGCAACGACTCGGGCCTGATGCATGTGACAGCCGCATTGCGCCGCCCGCAGATTGCCCTGTTCGGATCGTCCGATCCGCGCCACACACCGCCGCTGTCCGACCAGGCGCATATCCTGTGGCTACAATTGGAGTGCAGCCCGTGTTTTGCCCGCGAATGCCCGTTGGGCCACACCCGCTGCCTCAATGAGCTGATGCCCGAACACGTATTCGCGAATTTGCGCAACATCCTGCTCACGCAGCGCTGATGTGGTCCATGACGGCGGCGCGCTCAGCTCGATTCCGGTAACACTCAACGGTAAATCCACATGCCACGTTTTGTCCGTCTGTTCGATGCCGCCAGTGAAACCATCACGGCCTTTTACGATGCGCTGCGCCGTGGGCAGACGGATCGCGCCATGTCGCTGTGGGCGAACGAGGATTTCGTCAGCTACATTCGCGCCGACGGCACCCGCTGGGACGGTCTCGAGCAGATCCGCAACGGTCTGGTCGCCCAGTTCACGCAAAGCGTGGTGCTCATCGACTCGCTGGATACGACCGAGTACGACACCGTTGGCACGGTCGTGCACACGGCGACCGAAGCAATGCGCGTCGGCAAGGAAGACGCCGGCCAGACGACCGCCCAGCTCATCCACACGACATACGTGCTGGTGCACGAGCAGGGCGACTGGCGCTTCGCCCATATCCACTCCAGCCCGTTGCCGCCGCACGCCGTCGAGCAGTTCAGCCTGATGATGCACGCGCGTCCGGACGGGCTGCACTGATCTGTACGGTACGACCATGACGGCGCGCCCCGCGACGTTTCTTCCCCTGGATTACCGGGCACCCCGGTGGCTGCCCGACGGGCACAGCCAGACGATCTACCCGGCGCTGCTGGGTCGACGCCCGTGCGTCGAATTCCGTCGCGAAACGTGGGACACGCCCGACGGCGACTTCGTCGATGTCGACTGGCTGGTCGCTCCGCCTGCGGCGCAGAAAGCCCCGCCCGCGCCCGAAGGGCTGGTGGAGACACCGCTCGTCGTGCTCTTCCATGGACTGGAGGGCGGGTCCGGCAGCCACTACGCCCGCACCCTGATGCGCGAAGTCGAAGCGCAGGGGTGGCGCGGCGTGATTCCCCACTTCCGCAGTTGCAGCGGCCGCATGAACCGCGCGCCGCGCTTTTATCACTCCGGCGACAGTACCGAGGTCGACTGGATGTTGCGGCGCTTGCGTGCGAACGCGTCCGGCCCGATCTTTGCGGCGGGCGTGTCGCTGGGCGGCAATGTATTGCTGCGCTGGCTCGGCGAGCGCGAGGGGCATGCGGCGCAAGTGGTGAGTGCCGCGTGCGCGATTTCGGCGCCGCTCGATTTACGCGCGGGCGGACTGGCGCTCTCGCACGGTTTCAATATGGTGTACACGCGCAATTTTCTGGGCACGCTCAAGAAGAAGGCGCTCGCGAAGCTCGACCAATACCCCGGGCTGTACGACCGCGATCGGATGATGGCCGCGCGCGATCTCGGCGAATTCGATCATGTGGTGACGGCCCCCTTGCATGGTTATCACAGTGCCTTCGACTATTACACGCGCGCGTCGAGCAAGCCGATTCTGCCGGCCATCGAAGTGCCGACGCTGGTCATCAATGCCCGCAACGACCCGTTCCAGCCGGCCAATGTGTTGCCGGGCGAAGACGACGTCGGTCGCCACGTGCGGCTCCTGCAGCCGGCGCACGGCGGACACGTCGGCTTCATGAGTGGGCCGTTTCCGGGCGGCATGACATGGATGCCGCACACGGTCATCGATTACTTCCGTCAATTTTTGCCGACTCCGGCCTGAAGGTGCCTTATGGATGAAATCGTTCGACAGGCGATGGCCAAGTGGCCCAACGTGCCGCATTGTTACGGCTGGCTCGCGCTCGACCGTCGCGGTCAGTGGCGCATGCGCGACGACGCGGCGCAGGCGGCGGGCACGGCTGGCGATCCGATTCGTCATGCAGCGCTCGTCGCGTTCATCGCGCGCAATTACGCCAGCGACGACGCCGGGCGGTGGTACTTCCAGAATGGGCCGCAACGTGTGTATGTGGCGCTTGCGTACGCCCCGTTTGTGGTCCGGCTGACGTGGGATGCCCCGGCGAACGACGGTCGCGGCGCACCGGTGTTGACGGACCAACTGGGCCATGCTTTCGTGCCGCAGGCGTGTCTGCTCGACGAGGACGGCAACGTCGCGTTCGTGGGGGCGGTGTCTGGCGGCGAGGAGAATGGGAGATCGACGCCGAACGCGCCGCTCGCGTTGCTGCACGATCACGACATCGATCTGCTCACGCAGGTGTCCGATCTGGCGCAGGCCTTCGAGATTGCGCAAACGTCGGACGATACCGCCGACGCCAAGGGCGCGGTGCGGCTGCATTGGCGCAACGGCGATTCACTCCCGTTCGCGACGACCCATGCGGGCACCCTGCCGCAGACGTATGGGTTCGAGCGCACCCCGCGGGCCGACGATCAATCGGCGTGAGTCAATGCGCCCTTACGCCGCGACATCTCGTCGCACTGGCGCGGACTCGCCAAATGCATCGGGATATCGGCTCGTATAGAAGCGCTCGACGCCATCGCCAGCGTCGTTCTCGCTGAGCAATTTCCACGGTTCACGCGCGAGACACGACGCCAATCCGGCGATGCAGACCAGCCCGCCGTACAACCACCATCCCCCACTCATGTTGCCCAAAGCGTTCGCGGCACCGTAAAGTGTGAATGACAGCATGCTCGCCATCTGTCCCGCCAGCAGCGTTGCGCTCGCGACTCTAACCCGCACGGAAGATGGCATCGCAATCACCCGCCGATCGATGCCGTTCATGGACAAACACGCACCGAATACGCCAGCCGACATCAAGCACCCACCCAGTGCGGCAACGGAATCGACAGCCGTTGCCACGGCAAGACTAGCGCCCAGCGCCGCCCAAATCGCAATGTAACCCAGCCTGTGTTGCAGTGCACCGGAGAGGATAGGGTGAAAAACAACAACCCCTGCAATCGATCCGACGACGAATGCGGCAATCAACCAACCGACCTGCGCGTCCGGTAGTGTCGCGTGTTGAACGAGTTGAGGAATCAGCATCGGAACGATCCCTGCCGTCGCGATAACCAGCAACATGTCGCAGAGCGTGAAGAAGCGTTCCGCCGGCAACCGGATTTTCAGTGTAAATCCAGCAAACGCACGACGAAACCATGTTCTCGCGGGGGCAGGTGCTGACGTCCCGATCCCGGACATCGAAGGCAGTACTGGAAGTCGTGACAGCAGGGGCAGTAAAACGCCCCCGAACAATGCAACACACCACAAAGCGTATTGGTGAGTGCTGAGTAGTAAGGCGGCGGCGGCGAACAACGGCCCGATAATACGACCGAGATTGACCGTAACCCGCTTCAGGCGGAACGCGGATAACACACGCGCTTTCTCGACAAGCTCCGCCGGGTAGATGCTAAGTAGCGGTTGTAAGACGGCGAAGGCGGCGACCGCCACCATGTCATTCACCATCCAAAAAGTGACGCTATGCGTTGCACTTGCAATCACCACCCGCGACACGCCGCATAGCACGATGATCACACATGCCCAGCGCAGGACCTTACTGCGGGACAACCCCTCAGTCCATGAAGCCGCCACCGGCAGCGCGATGAAGGCACTTGTGGCGAGCGCTATCTCGTACGCTACGACGCCCGCGGTGCCGAAGCGGCCGAGCAATACGATGGGAACCATTGCGTTCCACATGCCTAGGTAGGTCGCAAGGAGAAAATCCAACGACAGGTAAATGCGGAATGGGGACACGGTGCGAGGTCAAAGAGCAACCACGACCGAACGTCGGCTGTGGCAGCCACTAGGCGAATGTTAGCGGGCGGCTACGAAATGCTCGACATTGGCGTCGACCCAATCGACACCAAATTGCTTCAGCAATCGCGTATGCATGTTGTTTAAATAGACATCCCGATGCTCGGAAAAATACTTGGCATCAAACCAGCGCACACCAAAGTACAAGGTATTCCCCCGAATTCCGACTGGATTTTGCCAATCGTATTGGACGTCCTCCTCTGGCCGCAAGCTCAGCCGAAGATCAGACTTACGAATCTCTTCGACACATTGGCGCAGGTTATCGCGGTCGCCAAACTTGATTCGGCATTTCGTTAAAGCAACAATCGGCTTGTTAATGGGTCGCTCGTTGTCTATCACGACTTCGTACTGGCAATTCTCCATACTTCACCTCATTCAGTGAATATTGGTCGAAAAGTTCGCAGCGAAATCACACTGCGAAGCGAGCACGGTACCGTGTCGCCATACTCGCCAATCGAAGTGTTGTATGCAATAGGAGTGCGTCAGAAACCCAAATGGGAAAACTCCGATGTTCCAATTTCTCCGTGATCTTTTGGGATCGACACTCGAAAAATAGCGAAAACCCCAAGATATTCACGCTTCGCCAGTTTCACATGGCGGGCGCTTTCCGATAGATTAAAAGCAACGGCGCAACTCGCACGCGAATAAGTGTACGCAACTTCGCAGCACGCGCCGCTTATCCCCTTATCCGGCCAGTTTGCCGAAGTCCTTCTCGTCTTCCTTGTCGTCCTTGTAGCGGCGCTGGAACTCGTGAAGTCGCGCGTCGATGACCGACATCTCGTAAAAGCTGGCGTCGCCGGCCTCACGCGCGAGCTTCAACTGGCTGACGGCCGCCATCCATTGCCCTTGCAGCGCATATTGTTCCGCCAATGCTGCGTGCTGACGCGTCCGCTTGCCGGCCGCGGCCCATGCCCCTGCCAGCGCCCGCCACCAGATGGGCTCGCTTCGATAGCGCTCGACCTGCGCTTGAAGGAACTTCGTCGCGTCGGGAATCCGCTGGCTGGCGACCAAGGCATCGGCATAAGCCATATCGGCGGCCTGCGAGAGTGGGAACGCGGCACGCGCCTGCGCGGCGACGCGCAAGGCTTCGTCCGGCTGGCCCGACAAGCGCGCGATATCCGACGCCAGCACAGCCAGACTCGGCGTACCCGGCCCCGTGCCACCGAAAGCCGCGCGCGACTTCTCCAGCGCCTCGCGCGCCGGCACCCAGCGACGCTGCTTGAACTCGGCCAGCGCCACCGCATACCATGCCGCCGCCACATTCGATGTGGTCTGCGCGCGGATCGCTGTGCGTTGCGCGTCGGCGATCGCCGCGTAATCGCTCGCGGACTTCTGCTGCAAGACGAGCGAGCGCGCCCGCACAAACGCATATTCGGGCGACTGCACGGGCTGACGATAAGCGGCAGTGCGCGAGCGATTGAGCATGTCGGCGATGCGATCCGTCGTCAGCGGGTGAGTCCGGACATATTCCGGCACGCCGGCTTCGTTGATCGAATCCGCGCGTTGCAGACGCTCGAAGAAGGTCGGCATCGCGTACGTGTCGAAGCCTGCCGCCTGGAGCAACTGGAAGCCGACGCGATCGGCCTCACGTTCCGCATCGCGCGAAAAACGCAGTTGCCGATCGACGGCAAGGCCTTGCCCGCCCATCGCGATTCCCATGCCGAGATCCGGGCTCCGCGCCCCGATGCCGGCGAGCAGACCGAGCAACATGCCGCCGAGGGCGATCCACGAGTTCTGCGACTGTTGGCCGAGCATGCGCGCGATGTGATGTTGCAGAACGTGCCCCGTCTCGTGTCCGATCACAGAAGCGAGTTCCGACTCGGTGCGCGTCGCGACGATCAATCCCGTGTTGATGCCGATGAAGCCCCCCGGCAGTGAGAAGGCGTTGATGTCCGAATCACGCACCACGAAGAATTCGAAACTCTGACTGGCGTCGAGTCCCACTGTGTGCGCGGCCGCCACGAGCTTGCCACCCAGGGCATTGACGTAATCGGAGAGCAGCAAATCCGACAGGTAATCGGGATCGGCGCGAATCTCCCGCATCACGCGCTCGCCGAGCTTGCGCTCCATCGCTGGCGACAAGTCCGCGGCAGAACTCTGGCCGAGGGACGGGAGCGACTGCGCGGCCGCCTGGGTGGGGATGACGACGGCGGCGAACGTCATTGCCGTCATTACGGGCAGCATGGCCAACGCCATGAAACGCCGCCACCGGGCGACGTGGCGCTCGGGGTGAGGCGGCTGGGACGACGGCTTCGGCATGGAGGTCATGCGCATCATGCGCCAGATGGGCGCCCTGGACCGGGCAATGAGAACGCGCGACACATGGGAATCAGGCGAGAGATGCCGATGGCGGCGCGAAACGAACATAACGAGCGGAACGAACGCGTCATGGAAATGGGCGCCGCTTGGCGCTGATCATTCAGGGCTGCTGCTATGATAGCAGCCAGACGCAGACGTTCCGCGGCATCGCCAAAACGTCGTCAATACAGGCAAAATTCATTCGAAACGGCGCTATCCTTTCGCTCGCAAAAGGCGCTCGCGAACCGTCTCCCGACACTATCGCAACCTCTTCTCAGCATCGACTCATGGCAGAACTCACCCACTTCGACACCGCCGGACAGGCCCACATGGTTGATGTCGGCAGCAAGGACAGCACGCATCGTGTTGCCGTGGCGCGCGGCACCATTCAGATGAAGCCGGAAACGCTGGCGCTGATTCGCACCGGCACGGCCAAGAAGGGTGACGTACTGGGTATTGCGCGCATTGCGGCCATCCAAGGCGCCAAGCGCACCGCCGATCTGATTCCGCTGTGTCATCCGCTCGCGCTTACGCGTGTGACGGTCGAGTTTCTGGTGGACGACGGCGCGAACGCCGTACACTGCCGCGCGCAGGTCGAAACCGTCGGTCGCACGGGGGTGGAGATGGAAGCGCTCACCGCGGTTCAAGTCGGCTTGCTGACGATCTATGACATGTGCAAGGCCGTCGATCGCGGCATGACGATCACCGATGTGCGCGTGCTGGAGAAGCACGGCGGGAAGTCGGGCGATTGGGTGGCGCAGGACTAAGCCAGCGGCGGAGTCCTCGACACCCGACACCAAAGATGGCGGGCTCGCTATGCGAACCGCCCCATACGGTCAACACACGCCGCGTCACGCGGCGGCGACCTTGCCCGCGCCCTGACGTTGGGGCCAGAAGTACCACACTGCCCCCAGCGCTTGCAGTGCGATCAGGCCCGTCCAAGCGGAGAAATGCGCCTGCGCGCTGTGCGCCGCGTAAGTGCCGAGCACGGCCCCGACGCCCACCTGACACAAGAAGATCAACAGAAAGATGACGAGCGTGAGCGACGTATTGACGCGCCCGATCAACGTGCCGTGGAAATGCTCCGCCAACACCGCATACGACAGGATGCCCGTGCCACCGAAGATGCCATAGGCGGCCCAAAGCCGGACCGGTGGAATCGGCGCACGCATCAACAACAGCGACTGCACCACGACGAACAGCACCATCCCGGCGCCGGAAAATGCGAACACGCTCACGCCACGGCGTTCGAGCGAGCGCGCGGCCGCACCGAACACCACGCTCCCGGCCATCATCGCAAGCCCCACGACCGACACCAGCGAGGCAGCTTGCGACGCCGACAGCCCTTCAACGTCGCGCATGAACGGCGCCATCCATAGCGATTGCATTGCGTAGAAAACGCCCTGCGTGATCCCCGAGAGCGAAGTCACTTTCCAGAACATTCCGCTTCCCAGCACCTGACGCACGCCCTTGAGCGCCTCGGACAACCCGCCTTGCGCGTGCGACCCCGGCTTCTCGGGCGCGCCGAACCAAAGCGCGACCGACATGAAAATGGTTAACGCCGCCAGTCCGAACGACACGATGCGCCAGTCGGTCAGCCCGAGCAGCCAGTTGAGCGGTGTTCCCACCACGACCCCGCCCATGCCGCCCACGGCCATCACCAGGCCGTTGAGCAGCGGCAGACGTGCTACCGGAAACCATTGCGCCAATGCCTTGAAGGCGCTGCCCAGACACACCGACACGCCGACGCCGATCAGCAAGCGTCCCGCCATCAGCGCGCCGACGCCTTGGGCCAGCCCGAACAGCGCGGCGCCCGCCGCCGCGAGCAGCAGCACCAGCGACGCCACCCGGCGCGGGCCGAACTTGTCGAGCAGCACGCCCGCGGGCAATTGCGCCCCGGCAAAGCCGAGGAAGTAGAGGCTCGTCAACAACCCGAGGTCGGCCGACGAGAGGCCGAGATCGCGCGTCATATACGGCGCAAACCCAATATTCACGCCGCGGTACACGTAGGAAACGAAGTATCCGCAGGCGAACAGGACGAAGATGCGAAGTGCCTTCGACATGAAGCCAAACCTTAGTCATTTGCTCGGGTATCGATTGTCGGCGGAACGCCGCCGTGAAGCCAACGAAACCTTTGCGCCCGTATTGTGAGTAGAATTTGACATCATGATTCCTCACCTCCCTCCCCTCCAATCGCTGCGCGCACTTGAAGCTGCTGCCCGCCACCGTAGCTTTACGCGGGCGGCCGACGAATTAAATTTGACGCACAGCGCCGTGAGTCATCACATGCGCTCGCTCGAACAGCAACTCGGCACGGCGCTGTTTCGTCGCGTGGGGGCCCGCATGATCCCGACCAGTGTCGGGGCGCGTCTGGCCGAGCGAGTACGCATTGGGATGTCGGAACTCATTGAGGCGATGACTGAAGCCCGGGCGGGCACGGCGTCGGGCGTGTCGCCCGCCGTCGTTCGTCTGGAAATCAGCGTCATGACCGATCTGGCGGCCCAATGGCTGATTCCTCGGCTGGGCCGCTTTAGCGAACAGCAGCCCCATATCGATCTGGTGGTGCGAATTCACGCGGATATTGCCGCGCCCGATCCGTATTCGGTCGACGTCGGCATCTGGCATCAACGGGTCGAAGCGACCGGGTTCGTCACGCGCAAGCTGCTCGACGACTATGTGATCGCCGTGTGCCACCCCGATCTGATCGCGCGTGTGCCTGGGTTCACGGTGGCCGATACGCACAAACTGCCGATGCTGCGCTTCGCCTATCGATCATGGCGCGATTGGCAGGTCGCCGCCGGACTGACGCCACATGAGCCGACGCGCGGGCCGATTTTCGACGACTCCGGGTTGCTCCTGCGTGCCGCCATGGCCGGACAAGGCGTCGCCACTACACGCAGCTTGCTCGTGCGCGATGCGCTCGCATCCGGCGAGCTGGTGCAGATTGGCGATGTCCGCATTGCACCGAGCCTCGAATATCACGTGAGCTGGCGGGAAAATCATCCGCGCGAGCGCGCGATTCACGCCTTCTGGCAGTGGATGCAGGATGAGATTGCGGCCACGACTCCGCTTGCCGTACCCAGTACGCGACGCGGCGACGGCGACAGCAACGGCGACGTGCCGATCGCCCAGGCATAAAAAAACGGCAACGAATTCCGAAGAATTCGTTGCCGTTTCCGGTGCGGACTTGCGCCACCGAATCGAAGATTCCGTGACGAAGTCCGGCGACCGAGGCAGGCGGGGTGCCTTGCGGCCCCCGTCATGCCGTCTCTTTCGAGACTTACATGCCCATGCCCATGCCGCCCATACCGCCCATGTCACCCATGCCGCCAGCCATCGGAGCATCTTCCTTCGGCAGTTCGGCAACGGCGCAGTCGGTCGTGAGCAGCAGGCCCGACACCGAAGCGGCGTTTTGCAGTGCGGTGCGGGTGACCTTCGTCGGATCCACAACGCCCATTTCCACCAGGTCGCCGTACTCGCCGCTCGAAGCGTTGTAGCCGTAGTTGCCCTTGCCGGCAATCACGTTGGCCACAACGACGCTGGCTTCTTCGCCGCCGTTGGCGACGATCTGGCGCAGCGGTTCTTCCATGGCGCGCAGAACGATCTTGATACCGGCGTCCTGGTCAGGGTTGGCACCCTTGATGTCGGCCACGGCCACGCGAGCACGCAGCAGCGCAACACCACCGCCCGGGACGATGCCTTCTTCCACGGCAGCGCGGGTAGCGTGCAGCGCGTCTTCGACGCGTGCCTTCTTTTCCTTCATTTCGACTTCGGTCGCAGCGCCGACCTTGATCACGGCAACACCGCCGGCCAGCTTGGCCACGCGCTCTTGCAGCTTTTCACGGTCGTAGTCGCTCGTGGCTTCTTCGATCTGGGCACGGATTTGCTTGACGCGGGCTTCGATGTTCACGCCTTCGCCGGCACCATCGATGATGATGGTGTTTTCCTTGCCGATTTCGATGCGCTTGGCTTGGCCCAGTTCGTTGAGCGTGGCCTTTTCCAGCGTCAGGCCGATTTCTTCGGCGATGACCTGGCCGCCCGTCAGGATGGCGATGTCTTCCAGCATGGCCTTGCGGCGGTCGCCGAAGCCCGGAGCCTTGACGGCGCAGGTCTTCAGGATGCCACGGATGTTGTTGACCACCAGCGTTGCCAGGGCTTCGCCCTCGACGTCTTCGGCGATGATCAGCAGCGGACGGCCAGCCTTGGCGACTTGCTCGAGCACCGGCAGCAGGTCACGGATGTTCGACACCTTCTTGTCGAACAGCAGGACGAACGGGTTTTCCAGGATCGCGACTTGCTTTTCCGGGGTGTTGATGAAGTACGGCGAGAGGTAGCCGCGGTCGAATTGCATACCTTCGACGACGTCCAGCTCGTCTTGCAGCGACTTGCCGTCTTCGACGGTGATCACGCCTTCCTTGCCGACCTTGTCCATCGCCTTGGCGATATAGTCACCGATCGAGGTATCGCTGTTGGCCGAGATCGAGCCGACTTGAGCGATTTCCTTGTTCGTCGTGCAGGGCTTGCTGATCTTGCGCAGTTCTTCGATGGCGGCGGCAACGGCCTTGTCGATACCGCGCTTCAGGTCCATCGGGTTCATGCCCGAGGCAACGTACTTCATGCCTTCGCGCACGATCGACTGGGCCAGCACCGTGGCGGTGGTGGTACCGTCACCGGCGTTGTCGCTGGTCTTGGAAGCCACTTCCTTGACCATTTGCGCGCCCATGTTCTGGAGCTTGTCCTTGAGTTCGATTTCCTTGGCGACCGACACACCGTCCTTGGTCACGGTCGGGCCGCCGAAGCTGCGCTCGAGCACGACGTTGCGGCCCTTCGGGCCCAGGGTCACCTTGACGGCGTTGGCGAGAATGTTGACGCCCTCGACCATCTTGGCACGAGCGGCATCGCCGAAAACGACTTCTTTAGCTGCCATTGCATTAACTCCTTGAATACTTTACGTAGATGTCTGGGGGAGACAGTCTTAGGCGGCCACGACGGCCATGATGTCTTCTTCGCGCATGACCAGCAGTTCCTGGCCATCGACCTTCACGCTTTGGCCGGCGTACTTGCCGAACAGAACACGGTCGCCCACCTTCACATCGAGTGCGATCGACTTACCTTGATCGTCTTTCTTGCCCGGGCCGACGGCCAGGATCTCGCCCTGATCCGGCTTTTCAGCGGCGGCTTCAGGGATCACGATGCCCGATGCGGTCTTCGTTTCGTTGTCCAGGCGCTTGACAATCACGCGGTCATGCAAGGGACGAAGGTTCATTACAAGCTCCTCTTTCTCTCTGTGAGATCGACAAAACCTAAATATGCAAACATTTGCATATCTGGTGAATTCATGGCGTTAGCACTCTGCGCCAACGAGTGCTAATTATAGGGACGGGGTTTGACGATTTCAAGACGCGGGGTTTTCCCGGAGGTGAATTTCGGGTGTCGAGATCCATGTAGCGATGAGTCTGACTCATGTCGCAGTGAACCTTTCGCACCCGAGGCACCGTACAAAGCACAAAAAATCAACTACTTAACAATCAAAAGTGGGCCACCGAATCGCTGCCATCGTTACCGCGCCCTTCGGCCGGGTCAGGTCGAGAGCCGTCAATACATTTGCGCACCGGTGAGCGAGGTGTTCGGCTTAAAGCCGCACGCCGGGACCGTTCAGGGCCGGCATGTGCTGCGCCAAGGCTGCGGCGGCATGGGTCTCTTCAATCCTGGGCCTCGGTGTTGCAAATAAAATTCTCCGGGACGTTCGGCCCCCATAGGTACAACGAATCCTCCGGCGCGAAATCCCCGGCGGGCCAATCTCGTCCCGCCGAAACAAAATCAATGTCGGCCGAGTACTCGCAAAAGGATCCCCATGGATCCTCAACATAATGAAAGTAATTCGACCCCAACACATGCCGCCCTGTCCCCCACCCCTTCGCGTAGCCGGCGGCCAGCATCTGAGCGGCCCCCTCCCCAACCAGATCGACGCCTTCGACATCCCACGACGAATGATGCCAGCCACGCGCGCGACTTTTGGCAAACGCCACCAAATGATGGTCGCAGCCATGCGGCGCGTGCGTGAACGCGATCAGATCCAGCGATTTATCGGACAAACGAAGACCCAGCGCGCGTTCGCAGAACGAGACCGCTCGCAGGACATCTGGCGAAAAAAGCAAGACATGCGATAGCCGTCGCGGCTTCACCCGCACCACCTCCGCCCGAGTACAAGCGCCGCGGGCGTCCGCCGGGACAACGACAGCCTGACTCGCCGTCTTGCTATTCGGGCTGGTCTTCGGCCCCACCCGCACTTGAATCAGATTACCGTCGGGATCTCGGAACTCAAAACCGGCACCGCCCCCTCCAGCCATCGAAGAGACGACGCTCGCGCCCGCCGCGACCGTCTGGGCACGTAGGTCCGCGAGATCGTCCTCGTAGCAGTTGAAGCTAAGGTATGCCATCTCCTTTCGCTCCCCCGCGAGCACGCGTCCCCAACGATGGCCGTCAGTCGCCCTGATCTCGAGTTCGTCACCCTGCAGTCCGGCGCGGTTGACCGTCAGACCGAAAGCCTCGAAGAAGCGATGGGCTTCGTCGATGGACGGGACATTCAGCGCGAAATGGTCGATGGAATGCACCGCTGCCCGCGGATGCGTCGATGAGAATTCGGTCATGACTCGCTCCTCGGAAATCATCGGCGACAACTCGTTGGTCGATCGTTCATGAAACACCTTAGCGGATGGCCTCGTCAACGACGGGATTGCGCAGCACGCCGATGCCCTCAACGCTGACCTCACAGAGGTCGCCATGCTTCATCAGAAGTTTTGGTGTGCGTGCCCAGCCGATACCTGAAGGCGTACCGGTCACGATCACGTCGCCCGGTTCGAGCGTAATGGCCTGGCTGACGATGCTGATCAGTTGAGCGACGTCGAAGATCATGTCGTCGGTACTGGCGGACTGCACGACCTCGCCATTCAGACGGGTCTCCAGCAGCAGCCCCTTGGCGCCGGGTGGCAACTCGTCGGCCGTCACGAGGTCGGGACCGAATGCGCCTGTGCCGTCGAAATTCTTCCCGACCGTCCATTGCGGCGACTTGAACTGATACTCCCGAACCGACCCGTCGTTGAAGAGCGCGTAGCCCGCAACGCATTCGAGCGCATCCTCCTTGCGGATGTGGCGACCGCCCTTGCCCAGCACGGCCGCGATTTCGCCCTCGAAGTCGAGGCCCAGGCTATCGGATACTGCCGGGCGCACCAACGGTTGCTCATGCGCCACCAGGCTGGTTGCAACGCGAAAAAAAATCGTCGGGTAATCCGGTTGCTCGTACGGGCTTTCCTCCGTGTGGTCAGCGTAGTTGAGACCGACACAGATGAGCTTGGGGGGACGGGCAAGCGGCGGCAGGTACACGAGACCTTCGGCGCTCACCTTTTCCTGCCCGGCGTGCGCGCGGCCATGAGCGACGAGATCGACCCCGCTCGCCAACAACGATTCCAGGGTGTCCTCGCCGAGCACGCGAATGGCGTCGCCATCGCGAACGCCCAGCGTCGCCTTTCCATTTTTTACGAACGATACATAACGCATGGGTGTTCTCCAGAGACTTTAGGGTTGGCGCGCCCGCTCACAGATCGCGGGGCCGCGCATGTTGTTCGAGCCACGCTGAAAAAGCGCGGCAGATGGTGTCGTTGGCGCGACGCGCCGAACGTGAGGCTTCGAAGAAGCCCAAGAACGGATGAAACATGTCTTCGAAGCATAGGAGTTGCACCGGCACACCAGCCGCCTCAAGACGCCGCGCGTAGGCAATACCTTCGTCGCGTAGCGGGTCATGGCCAGCGATCGCGATCAACGCGGCAGGCATGCCGCGCAGATCGGCTGCGCGCAGTGGCGACGGGGGGAACTCCCGCGCACGCGCCAACGCCGAGCCCATATAAAGCCGCGAGATGTCTCGCAGGTCGGATGGCGAAAGCATCGGGAAGTCGATGCCCTTTGCCTCAATGCGCGCGACGTCGCGAGCCATGTCGACGCCGGGCACAACGAGCAGTTGCGCGGAGATACCGACGCCGCAATCGCGCAACGTCAGTGCCGCCGACGTTGCCAGATTGGCGCCGGCACTCTCACCCGCCAGCACGACCCGCGAGGGATCCCCGCCAAGTACCGCGACATGGCGGATCGCCCAGCGCGTCGCGGTCAACGCGTCGTTATGTGCGGCGGGAAACGGGTGCTCCGGGGCCAGTCGATAGTCAACCGACACCACCACCGCCCGCATGTCGCGGCAGAGCTTGCGCGCGATGTCATCCATCAGCTCAACACTGCCGAGAACAAATCCGCCGCCATGGAAAAACACCAACGTAGGCATCACCGCGCTCGTATCCAAGGGACGGTAGACGCGTACTGGGACATGCGCCCCCGCAGACTCGGCGATCGCATCTTCAATCGCGCCGACCTTCGGCAATGGATTTCGTTCACGCGCTGCCATAATGCCGCGGCGCATACGTTCACGGGCTTGCTGCGGCGTTCCAGAAAATGGCGGGAGCGTTTGCGCTGCGCGCATCGCTGACACGAGATCCGCCAGCTCGCGGTCCAACGGCAGAGGCAATTTAGCGTCACTCATTTCAATTCAAGAATGTATTGCTGGGACGCAACAGCACGCTGTCGCAAAACGTTCAGGTCGACACCGATCATTCGACCCTGTCGCTTCACTGCGCGCCCGGCGACGAATACCGAGTCCACATTGCCCGGATGCGCGGCAAGCACGACAGCGCCTACGGCGTCCGACACCGGGGTGAGATTGAGGTCCTCTCCACGAATCATGATGATGTCGGCCTGTTTACCAGGCGTCAGCGAGCCGACTTTGTGATCCAGCCCGTTGGCGCGCGCCCCTGCCACCGTGGCAAACTCCAGCACCTCGCGCATCGAGAGCGTTGCGGGCGCGTTCTGAACCCGCGAGTGTTGCCCGCCCATCCACGAACGGTAGTACGCGAAGGCATGACGCATCTGCGTGAACATATCGCCCGAGCATTTGGTCTCGGTATCGCCGCTCAAGCTAGGCCGGATGCCCACCGCAAGCAAGCGATCAAACGGGATATCGCCAATGCCTTGTGCGTTCAACTCGCAGTGCACGCCGAGCGAAGCGCTTACGCCGGCATCCGCCATCATCGCGATCTCGTCGGCGCCGGAAAAACAGCAGTGCACGAACGTCAAGTCGTCGCCCAACACGCCGGCGTCATGCATCTGCGCGATCGCACGTACCGAGGCGTTTCGCGCATACGCCCCCATGTGAATGCTCGATCGAATTCCTAGGTCGCGCGCAAGGCGCAGATCTTCCAGCCAGACATCGCGCCGCGTCATCTCTGGGCCCCGTGCCGCCATGGCAAGCGTGAGCAGTTGATCGTCCGACGAAAAATACCGCGTTCGCAACCGGCGAATATCTTCCGGATGCCCCCGCTGACTGTCGAACATCCACGACGCACCGTCCACTAGCGGCCAGCCATGTGCAAACACGCCCCGAATGTTGGCCTCGCGCAGCCCAAGGATCGCGGCATCCGCGTGGTCTGGGCTGTTCTGGACATGAGACCAATCGAGCATCGTGGTGATGCCACCGTCAAGCGCGGACACTGCACCAAGCATCGTGGCAACGTGAACGTCTTCCGGCCGAAACGCGGCCCCCTTCGCACCCAGCATTTCGGCGAAGTAGATTTGCGGATCGATATCCGCGTAGCGATGCCGCACGCAGCTCTGCCAGGTATGGCGGTGGGTATCGACAAACCCCGGCAGGACGATCATGCCGCTTGCGTCGACGCGTTCGGCATCCGCTGCGTCAATGCGTGGCGCCACCGCCAGAATGCGCTCCCCCTCGATCAGCACGTCACCCACGCGCAGATCGCCGATCGCCGGGTCCATGCTCAGCACCCAGCCGCCCGTCAGTAATCGTCGATGTTCGCTCATGGGGTCACCGCTTCAGCCATTTGCCAAGTTGCACGTCGACGTCTTCTTCGCGAGCCAACGTCTCGCTTGCCCACGCGACATAGCCATCGGGACGCACCAGCAATCCCTTGACGGCTTCGAGCGCCGCAGGAATGCGTGCGACACGAGCCCTGAGCACACTCACCGGCCGACCGGTAACGTCGATCGATTCGAACTGACGTGCAAAGCCGTCCAGATCGATCAGCAAGAATTTCCGCTCGCGCAACGCCTGCGTGATCGCCACCGATCGGCCGTCGAGCAAGACCAGATCGATATCTGGGCAACGCTGCCCGGTCAACGGATGGCTGCCGGGATCGCACGGATAGGCCGTCTCCAGACCATTGAGTTCGAGCACCAATTTGCGTTGCACCTCCGGCAGCGGAATCAGGTGCTCCTGCATCCGCCGCTTGAGCGCGACGGCCTCGGGGCCGAAGTTGAATTGCAACGCGCACTGCGCCTTTACGCTCTCGAGCAGCCGGCGCATGACCGGAAGGCGTTCCGCATCGTAGGTGTCGAGCGTCTTGGCGTCCGCCACGCCGTTGATGACGTTGGCCAGCTTCCAGCCAAGGTTGAACGCGTCCTGCAAGCAGAAGTTCATGCCTACGCCACTGGACGGATAGTGAATACGGGCGGATTCCCCTACCAGAAACACACGCCCCTGCCGAAGGGTTGGCACCGCGCGCATCTGGTCATCGAAACGCGAAGCCCAGCGGTATCCCTTGATGCCGTAATCGGTGCCATGCACGTCACGAATGCACTGCAACACCTCATCGAGCGTCACCGGCTCGTCCTTCGGTGCGTGCCGCCGATCACGATGCACGATATTGAATCGCGTAATGCCTTCGCCGAATACGTAGCCACGCACCCACCCCATCTCGTTGTCCACATTGATACGTCCCCCCGGCCACGGCGCCTCAAGCTCAGCGTCGACAACAATGCCGCGAAACGTCCCCGAATGCCCGTCGAACGGAAGACCCAGCTTGGAACGCACGACGCTACGCCCGCCATCCGCGCCGACAACGTACTGGGCGCGCAGCGTCGAGAGATTTCCGGTGGAATCGGATAGCGCAAGCTCCACGCCGTCATGCAACTCACGCACGTCACGGACTTCCTCGCCTCGCCGGATCACCGCTCCCGATTCAGCGGCCCACTCCCACAGGACTTCCTCGGTCTTGTTCTGCGGCAAACCCAGCGTGAAGCCGAAGCGCGTCTCGAGGTACTTCCATTCGATCGGATGGAATCCCGCCCAAATGTGCGATGGTCGATACGGATAGTCCGCAATTTCACGCGTCTTTCGGATCAGTCGATCAGCGATGCCTCGGGTATCGAACAGCTCCAGAACCCGCGGCAAAATCGTGCCTGCGCGCGACTGCACGCCTTCGGTGCGTCGCTCAATAACAAGCGTCTTTACGCCGGCGCCGGCCAACTCGGCAGCCATCGTCAAACCCGACGGGCCACCGCCGACAACAATCACATCCCACTGCATTGCATTTTCTCCATCAGAACCCGAGACTGAACTGGCCGACATGTTCACGTTGCCGGTTAAAAGAAGTGCGTGACACCGGCCTCAAGCACCGCCTGGTGCGATGCCGACGCCGGCGGTTGATTTCGAAGCACAGCAAACTGGCCTGACCCTGCGAACTGAAACACGCCGAGGAGGTAAAGACTGGTGCGTTTCGAAAGGGCATAGTCGATATGCCCGTGAAACTGATTCCACTTGTAAGACTCGAGTTTTGTGTACGAGTAGCCACCGCCAATTCGCGTCTGCGGCGTCACGTACTTGTAGGCGCCTACATCAATCGATTGCGCCGTGGCCGATGCGCCAGCAGCCGATAGGCGCGTGTAGCTGTAGTTACCCATCACGCGCCAGCCGTCGTTCACGTACGCGACGCCCACCGTGCTGGTGTTCTGGTTCTGGAATACCGATGCCGCAGGCGTCTTCGTGAAATCCAGACCGTACAGGTGCGACACACCCAATTTGAGCCCCGGCGCATACGGAACGCCATGGACGGACTCCCAAACGGCAACGGATTGCCACGGCCCCGCCGTGTAAGCCACTTCGGCACCGACGACGCGGCCCGTGTTGGTGGTCGAGCCCGCCTGCCCGATCCCGTACATCAGACCGAACTGAAATCCGCCATAGAGGGGTGACTTGTATTTGAACGAGTTGTTCAGGGCGTTGCCGACCGTTCTGTCAAGATTTCCCGGATGCGTCGCGAGAAGTGACGTAAACCGCTCTGAGGTGAAGGGCACCAGGTCGGCCAGCAAGTCGTACATCGAACCCATGGTCAACGTACCTTTGCTCGCGGAACTCAACCCGACGAAGCTTTCGAATGGCGCGTCGGTTCCGTTATTGAGAAACGCGTAGCGGCTCAAGCGGAATACCGCGGAGGTATCGCTGTCGATCACTTCCTTACCCGAGATCGCAAAGAACGGCACGGCGTGGGTATTGGTGGCTTGCCACAGTGCTCCGCCACCGATTCGGCTGGCGTTACTGGTGTACGAGACACCCATACCAAGCAGCCCGGAGAGCGTCACGCTCGATTGAGCATGAATGGATGCGCTTGCCGATAATAATATCGCAGTACTAATAAATTTTATTTTTACGAGCTTCATTTAAGCGTCTCCTGGCTATTGTTTTGTGTTTCTCACCTCACGCATGTCGCAATGCGCGATCGCACGCGGGTGCGTTGTTAAGCAAGATCAACACCGAATCAAGGCGCACCCACTTGCGTCGCAACGTTCGACATGACGCTTTCGGTACGCGACACACACCGATACAGCGCTGCAGACGCCACCAGTGCGATCCCCCCTGACATGGCGAATACAACTGCCATTGCATTGGGCAAGGCATCGGCACTACCGGCGAACAGGAGTCGCCCGACGAGGGCAATGAGCGTGGGCGAAAGGCCCTGACCCAGCAACCCATTCAACACGAGCACGATCGCCATGACGATGCCGATCGACTGCGTGGGTACGACGCGCGCCACGATCGTCGAGGTGACGGACATGAAGGTCCAGGAGAAAAGAACAACCAGCGCATCGACGATCCAGAACGTCTGCAGCGTTCCCGTCAGCACCAGCGCCACCGTGAGTACCGCAACGGCAATACTCGTCACCATGCCCACCCGGGCGACGCTGGTCAGCGCCGCCGCTCTGCGCTCCATCGCCATTCCTGCCAACCAGAGCCCGAGCGGCCCCATGGTCAGCAGCACGGCCCCCTGAATCAGCCCGATCTCCCTCATGCCGAGATGAAAGCGTCGAACGATCACGGTTGGCAGCCACGCCGCCAGGCCGAACGTGATGATGGCGTTCGCCACGACAAAGAGGAACAGCGGTCCGAAGATGGCACGATGCGCCCAGAGATAAGTGGCGAGGTGGTGCGTGCGCCGCGGCAGGTTCGTCGCGCCGTCGCGTTGACGCCCCGGATCCTTGCTCAGGAAAATCATCACGCTCATCGGCACCCCGACCAATCCGATCAGGAACAACGTCATCTGCCACGCGGTCACGTTCCCAAGGAACGGGATGGTGTTCATACCGGACAGGTGGATGGCGCTCATCAACGGACCGCCAAGGACCAGCGACAGTCCGGTGCCAAGCATCAACGCCATCGTATAGACGGAGAGCGCTCGCGCGCGGCGGTCCTCGTCCACACCGTCGCGAATCAGTGAATACGAGGACGGGGGAATCAACGCCTCGGCCCCACCCACAATGACGCGCGCGGCCACCAGGACGGCAAAGGTGGTCGCTGCAGCGTTGGCCGCGACTGCCAGTGACCACACCAACACCCCGGCGGCAATGATCAGACGACGGTCGAATCGATCGGCCAGCCAGCCCGCCGGCAATCCCACCACGATATTGGCCACCGCAAATGCCGCCCCAATCAAAAAGCTGATTTGCACGTCGCTCACACCGAAATCACGCTGGATCGGCGCGACCATGAGTACCAGGATGTTCTTGTCGATCTGGGCCAGCATGGTCATCAGTGTCAAGGTGCCGACCAGCCCCCACTGGGCAAGCCGCGAGCCCGCCTTACGATACGCCTGCATAGGTTCATGTCTCCGTGATGCTTGTTGGTTTCCAGGCTATGGCTGCCTGTTGAGCCGATTATAGGTATCGCATGACATTTATATAATTTATTGTTTAAATACGGTGCATCCACACCGTAAATATCAAAAAGGTCATGCGATTCAATAAGCTCGATCTCAACCAACTCGTGGTACTCGATGCCCTTCTATCCACTCGCAGCGTCGGCAAAGCCGCCGAGCGTTTGTTCTTGAGCCAGCCCGCGACCAGTTGTTCGCTGTCCCGCCTGCGCGAGTATTTCGAGGACGAGTTGCTCGTGCCGGTGGGAAAAACGCAGGTACTCACACCGCTAGCCGAGGAGTTGGCAAAACCCGTGAGGGACGTCCTGCTCCAAATCCAGACGATCACGCGCGCACGTCCCACGTTCGATCCTGCGACATCGACACGTCGCTTCACGATAGAGGCGTCCGACTATGTGATCAGTGTGTTCCTGTCGGAAGTGGTCAAGCGGGCGACAACGCTGGCGCCCCTGATGCAGTTCGATTTGCGCGCGATCAGTCCGCAGACGCCCGAGCATCTGGAGAACGGCGAGGCAGAACTGCTGATCGCACCAGAGTTCGCCAAGGTTGCCGGCCATCCGGCGGAGCCTTTGTTCGACGACACGTTTTCGTGTCTCGTGTGCGCCGAGTACCGAATGGCGGGTGACCGGCTGACGGAAGACGAGTACTTCGACGCCGCTCATGTTGGTGTGGAATGGGGGGGCGGTCGTCGCATTACCTTTGACGCCCGCTTACTCTCCACGAGCAAGCGGACACGGCGCCAGACGGTGATCGCGCCAACCTTCACACTCGTCCCGGCATTGCTCGTGGGAACGTCTCGGATCGCCACGCTCCCCTCCCGACTGGCGCATCAAATGGCACAACGTTTCCCGCTTCGCGTGCTGGAATGCCCGGTCGGCATTCCAGCCTTTACCGAAAACCTTCAATGGCACAAGTATCAAGAACGTGATCCGGCCATCGCATGGCTACGGTCGCTGTTTCGTGAGACCGCCGAACGCTTGCCCCCTGTCTCGACCCCCGGCGAAGAGGCCGTCCGTAAATCAGGCGCTGGGCGCGGGACGCATCGGCGCGTCGAACCCAAAATCAAACGATCGAAAACCGCAAATTAGCTGCGTGCCAATCCGTCAGCGTAGTAGCGACAACGCCGTGTTTCGGACGCAGGCGACGGAGATAGACAATGCGAGTCGATATTTAGACTCATATACTGCAAATTCCATACATTGAGTTTGTTTTATTGACTCATAATATAATTTGAGTTAATTTACGGCTCATTGAGTCGCTTTTGCACGACAACGGCCTCAGGGTGGAGGAGACAGTGGACACAGTTCGACGGTATCGAAGCGGCGAGGCAGCCAAGCTCGTCGACATGCCTGCGGCGACGTTGCGTATCTGGGAGCAACGGTATGGCGTGGTGTCACCGCCCACCAGCGCCTCGGGTCAGCGCTTATATTCCGATGTCGATGTCCATCGTCTGAAGACGATCAAGGCACTGGTGAACCGAGGGCACGCCATCAGCTCGATTGCCCACTTGGACGGCGATCAGTTGAGACAATTGGCGAGCGGAGACAGCGACCGCGCGCTTACGACCGCCCCCATGCGAGACACGAACCTCTTCATCGTGGGGTTTGGCGAAAGCGTGACGCTTGAGATGCCGAAAGGCGTCAATGCCGTCCAGCTCGACACCGTTCAAGATGTCCCCTCCCCTGGCGGCAACGAGTCCGTTGCGAACTGCCTCGTCATTCGGGTTGAGGCACTCCACGAAGACGTTGTCCTATCTATCGTCACGGCAGCGCAGCGACTAATGTGTGACGACGTGCTCGTCGTCTATTCCTTTGGCACGACTCGGGCGGCTGAACTGGCGAGCTTGGAAGGCATCAACCTCAGGCGAGCTCCCAACGCCTTGTTACACGCGAACGACCTCCTCGCCGAGTACCTGCAGACGTGGCGCCGCAGCGATTCCAGCAACGAAGACCAGGAACGGATCTGGCGCAGGACGCCACGCCGGTTCGACAACGACACGCTGATCAGCGTGGTTTCCCGCTCCACGACCATCGCTTGCGAGTGTCCCAAGCATCTCGCCGAACTGGTGCTGCAGATTGCCGCGTTCGAGCGTTATAGCGATGAATGCGAGTCGCGCTCACCGGCCGACGCGCTGCTCCATCGACACCTCGGCGACGCGGCCAACAAGGCCGTTGCCATGTTCGAAGCCGCCCTCGCCGCCGTGGCTGAGCACGAAGGCTGGCCCATTCCGGCGACCACGCCCGGAGACCGCTGAACGGCGAGACGCATCGGCGCATTCCTTTTCCGGAGAACCTCATGGGCGCGATTATCGATTCGCAACCGGCCATCACGAAGGGTGCCGCAGAGGGCATCCCGTTGTCGCAAGTCGTCCGGCAGCGCTTGCGCAACGCCGGTGTCCGGTTTCACGCCAACGACAACATCGCCCCCTACCTGCGCGAAGGCGATGTCGAGACATTGCAGGGCGAAGTCGCGACGCATATCGAGAACGCGCTTCGCGCGCTCGTCATCGACGTCGACAACGACCACAACACGCGTGAAACCGCGAAGCGCGTGGCGAAGATGTTCGTCCGCGAAGTGTTCTCGGGCCGTTACGAACCGCCGCCCGCGGTCACGGAATTCCCGAACATCGGGCAACTGAACGAACTCACGCTGATCGGGCCACTTCGCGTGCGGAGCGCATGCTCGCATCATCTCTGCCCGATCATGGGTCGCGCGTGGATTGGCGTTTTGCCCGCGGCGAATTCGAACCTGCCCGGTCTGTCCAAATACGCCCGCTTGCTGAATTGGGTCATGGCACGACCACAGATTCAGGAAGAAGCCGTCAAGCAGATCGCCGACTTGCTCGAAGAAAAAATCGCCCCCGACGGACTCGCCGTGGTGTTGGAGGCGGACCACTTCTGCATGCATTGGCGGGGGACCAAAGACGACGGGGCGCGCATGGTAAGCAGTGTCATGCGGGGACGTTTCCTCGAAGATCCCGCGTTGCGCCGCGAGTTTCTGGCATTGATGCCCGACCGCTCGCAGTAACGGCATCGATCCCGCAGCATCCTCCCTGGAGACGCCGCGATGACAACCATCGACATCAGTCAATACGCTTGTCCAACGGACTCGGGCGTCGCGGGTGGCGCGTCGAAGAACGCGCCCGCGAGTGCGAGTGCGTGCTCGAGCGCGGCCGGTGACAGCGCGGGTGCCGTCCGCGTGTCGGCTCGTCCTTCCCTCGGCGATTGCACCGACCTGACGGGTCTGCTGACGCTTGCCCAGCTCGGCGACGAGGATGCGTTCGCGCAGCTGTACCGGCATACCTCGTCCGTGCTGTTCGGCGTCATCCTCCGCGTGATTCATCATCGCGCCGAAGCCGAAGATATTCTTCAGGACGTCTATATGGCGTTGTGGCAGCGTCGTCTGGTGTTCGATGCGCAACGCGGCGACGTGCTTCCGTGGATTTCGACCATCGCCCGGAACCGAGCCATCAGCTATCTACGCAAACGACAACCGATTCCGCTGGACGAGACCCTCATGTCGTCCATCGCTGCGGATTCCGCCCCGCCGCCGGAACTGACCGAAAGAGATCGCGAAAAGCAACGACTCTCGATGGCAATGACCGCCCTCTCTGCGCAACAGCGGCAGGCCATTACGATCGCCTACTTCGGCGGTTTCACCTACACGGAACTTGCACGAACGCTGGGTGTACCGGAGGGCACTGCCAAAAGCTGGATTCGTCGAGGCCTCGCCAAGCTCCGGGATGTGCTCGAGTCCTGAAAATTCGCGCCGGCGGTCACGCTTGCGCATACCGATAGTCGATGCCAACGTGCTTGATGGACGACGGACGCAAACACAGGCTTTCCATTCACCGACACAGGGACTTCCATGACCAACGCTGTTCCCGCCAAACGATCCGTCGCGCTGCGGTGGCTGAGCGCGCTCTCGTTCGCGTTCCTCCTGCTCTCCGGGTGCGCCAACACGCGTCCGCCGCCTGGGGTCTCCCCCGTGTCGCCCTTCGATGTGAGTCGCTATCAGGGCCGCTGGTACGAACTGGCTCGCCTCGACCATGCGTTCGAGCGCGGCATGACCGACGTGTCCGCCACCTACACGCCGCAGTCAGATGGCAGTATTCGCGTGCTCAACCGAGGCTTCGATACGTCGAACGGCCGGTGGCAAGCGGTGACCGGCAAGGCGCTGCTTACCGGGTCGCCGTCTGTCGCATCGCTGAAGGTATCGTTCTTCGGGCCGTTCTACGGCGGTTACCACGTGGCCGCCATCGACCCCGACTATCGCTGGGCGCTGGTCGTGGGGCCGAATACCGGCTACTGCTGGATTCTCGCGAGGGAGAAGCATCTCGGCGCGGACGAGCTGAAGCGTATTGTGGCGCGTGCGCAAGCGCTGGGGGTCGATACGGCGTCGCTTGTCTGGGTGTCTCATGATCGTGTCGATCCCGCCAAATGACCCAGCACGGCAAGGCGTTTCTGCCCAGCAAGGTGTGTCAAGCGTGCAGCCGGCCCTTCACCTGGCGCAAGAAATGGGCGAGGGTGTGGGACGACGTCAGGTACTGTTCCGAGCGATGCCGGCGGGTGCGTCGCCCGGAGCCGGTACAATCGGGACAAAATACCTTCGGCAAACCCTTCCGATGATGTCAGTTTCATCCATCCGCCTCATCCCTTCAGCCCCTTCCGCCCGTCCTGTCCGGGCAGCGCTTGCCCTGGCAGCACTGGCCGCCGCCCTGGCCGGCTGCGCGGGCCCCCGGCCGCAGGCCACACCGGAGACCCCGCCAACCGCCA
>NZ_AKXS01000154.1:0-11644 GCF_000282835.1 Pandoraea sp. B-6
ACGAAAGGCTGGCCGGTCCAATGACGCTGACCGATTTCATTGCTGTTGTGTCTGTTCCGCTCAGTCTTTTGGCCGGCGGTGCCGGTATATTCGCTGGAATTGGTCTGTCCAACAAGGAAGAGCGGCTGAAAACAATTAAAGGATTGCAGGCGAAAGGTTTTGGCCAGCGAAAAATACAGTTCGCGATCAACACATGGTCGAACATCTTTGAACGCTTCTTCGGCTCACGCTACTTGGCGCGTCGACAGCTATTGTCCATTCCTATCTATACAATCGTTATGTCGGTCGCATTCTTTGCGACGTGGATTGCATGGATTTATTTGTTGCAGAATCCGGAGCACAGACTGGGGCCGCTTCCTGTCGCTGTTCGCCTAGCACTTTCCGATTTCTATGGACAGGGGATACTGGCATGCATAGTCACGGATGTGATTGCAATTCAGATAACGAAATTTTCACTTCGGAGGCTCAGCGGAAGTGGACTTTTCTCTGCGAGATTTTTGGTTTCGTATCTGATTAACCTCGCAGCTTGTTTTTTCATGTTTACTGTCGTTGTTTTTGTCTTCAGGGTTGAGGACATGGTGAGGCTCTACATGCAAGTTGCGCCCCACGATCCAATGCCGGTGGTGCCCTATACTCCGTTTGACTATATCAGGTCATCAATTGATTTATTTCATCTAGAGACGACTATATATGTGACGTCGCGCGGATGGGTTTCAACGTACTTTATGCCGCAATCAGTTATCCTGTATTGCGCAGTCGCAACGCAAAGCACGCTCGTGTTTATGATCGTTGCCACCGGGTTGTTCCGGGCTACCCAGCTTTCAAAGACGTTCCTGCTCTCGGCGGTACGCGGTATGGGAACGCCACGTGCTAATGCGAATGGACTTGTAGTTTTCTTTGTGGCATCCCTGTTTGCGATAGCCATGGGCTTTATGGCTATTTTCTGGTTAATTAAAGAAATTCTCTAGAGGCTAAGACTGCTAATAGCGATTTGAGGGCGGAGCTATGCGCATCTCGCAGGACTTACTTGTGTAGGGATAAAGCGGTGTCGGAGGGGGGGGATGGTGCGAGCCCGGGTGGCCGCGTGCTAGACCATCCCGAGCCGCCGCGCGAATTGCCGGGCGCGCGAGCGCAGCATCTCTATGCAGGATGGCTGCTGTCTTTCGCCCGCCGCGGCTGCGGCATGCGGTGCATGGTGCCCCACCAAGCCCGGACTTAAGAATGCGGCCTTCCAAAGCTCGAACGAGATACTTTGGCAAATGCCAGACGGTATCTCTGGCGGTATTGCCGCAGAGGACGTGTTCAGATGTCCCGTGTCTTTGACCTTTGAGCGAATGCGCCGGTTGATTCTACGATGAAGTCAGCTGAATGCCGACAACTGCCGATTGTTTTTTTTCGGTACTGTTGACGGTATTGTCGAGGCACGAGGGCGGAAGTCCGGGCCCAGCAACGATGTAGCCGCTGGGTTGACAATTGAGTGGGGATGATATGGCGCGTTGGGGCCAGCCCGATCCCTGCACGGTCACTAGGCCATTTTCGGACGCTCGGACACCTGTGGCAGGCAGCCTCCCGCCAACTGGACAAAGTGCGCTACGCTATACGGCGCGCTTTGAGTCTGTGGCCGCTCGCGGCTCTTTGGGCCTGCCCTGGGGCTGTTCGCGTGTTTCCTTACTACCTCGTCGACGAAAGAGCAGGGGATCGTCCGCCTACCGCGCAGAAATGGCCGCTGTCTGATGGATTGCCGTCACTTAGCCGGCCCAGCGACGAGCAGGACAATTGATTAACGACGTCACGGTGAAGCAAGGTGCGTCGACCAGTCGGTCATCATCGCTGCGCGTTTTTCGAGTAGATCACCGCGTGCATACGCTGCCTCGGCTTTATCTTTCAGCAAGTGAGCGAGCGCAGCCTCGGCCACTTCACGCGGGTAGTGCGTCGTTTCACCGACCCAATCACGAAACGTAGATCGGAATCCGTGGGCCGTCAGATCTGATCGGCCCATGCGCTTCAGCAACTGAAGGAGCGCCATGTTGGATAGCGGTTTATCTTTGCGCTGGCCGGGAAAAACGAACTCGTTCTGCTTAATTGACCGCATGCGTTCTAGCAAGACCTTGGCAGCCGGCGACAACGGTATGCGGTGTTCCTTTCCTGCTTTCATGCGTTCCGCGGGGATTCTCCAGATTCCCGCTCCAAGATCGAACTCGTCCCAACGAGCTTCGATGACCTCGCTAGTGCGCGCAGCCGTCAATATCAGCAGCTCCAGCGCTTTCGCTGCCATCGTGTTGGTGGCCCGTAGTTGCACCATAAATTTCGGTGCGTCGACATAGGGAAGGGCTGCGTGATGAACTACTGCCTGGACCTTGGATCGTTTGGGAAGTAGATGGTCCAGGTGCCCTTTCCACCTGGCGGGATTCTCGCCGGCACGGTGCCCACGAGCGGTCGCCCAGTCGAGTACAGATTCGATCCGGCCACGCACACGTGAGGCCGTTTCGGTCTTCGAGATCCAAATCGGCTCGAGCGCCTTCATGACCAGAGCGGTGTCTAGCTCGGCGATTGGCAGCGACCCAAAATGAGGGGAGGCGTAGGTCGCGAGCGTATTGCGCCACTGGTCGGCGTGCTTCGCGTTCTTCCAGCCACTCGAATGAGCGTCAATGTAGGCCGCAGAGCATTCGTCAAACGTGGTCACCTTGACTGCACTGGCCTTGACCAGTGCCTGAACTTCTTGCTTCGCGTCGAGCGGATCGATTCCCTCAAGAAGCTGTTTGCGGACTTCGAGGGCCTTGATGCGAGCATCTGACAGGCTGACTGTATGGACGGGGCCAAGACCCATACCACGAGCTCGACCGTTCCTCATATACCGGAACAGCCAAGATTTGACCCCTCCCTTAGTGATCTGCAAGTAGAGACCTGCCCCGTCCCCATACAGTCCAGGCTTCGATAGTCGATTGACCTGGAGCGCGCTAAGTTTGTTGATTGCGTTTGCCATACTGGGATTCTATCCGTTGACTATCAAAATGACTATCAAATTGTCGTTGGATTTGTCTGGAATGTTATGGACGTCGATGGCCCTATCCATCGCCAGATCCCTTGTAAAATATGGGGTCGATAGATCTTCTAGGTATCTCCTGGAATTTGGATTGGCGGACCCTCTCTCCGCCACGGATAAACAAAGGGCTTCCCGAGTGGAAGCCCTTTGTACGTTGGCGGCTCATATGCCCGACGCCGTGATTTAACGTGCGCCAGTCAGCAACATCACCGTCATGGTGAGCGAACTGCGCCATCTTCACTTGCCATTTGCTCCGCCGCGCAACGCATCCAGGAATGCCCGTGCAGCGACAGTCGTCTCGCGGTCCTTTCGGGTAATGAGTCGAAACTCGGCGTGGTGGGTAAGGTGATCCGGGCGTAATGACCGCATCAGGTCTTGCCGGATCCAATGCTGCGCGTAGTGCGTGGGCAGGTAGCCGACAAACTTTCCCGAAAGAATGAGCGTGGCGACGGCCTCCATGTGGAAAACGCTCGCGCCGACCTTGAGGTTCGTGAGGATGCCGAACTCTTTCGTCTCCCGTAAATATCCCCGCGCGACATAGTCGAGACCACTCAGGCTCTGCATGTCAACGTCATCGGGCGCCAGTGCGAAGAGCGGATGCCCCGCGCCGCAATAAAGCTGAATTTCCTCTCGATACAGCGGCTCATAGATCAGGCCCGGTTGCGTATCTCGAAACGGTCCGATGCCGAGATGAAGCTTTCTCTCCAACACCCCGGCCTCGATTTCCCTGGGCGACTTGATCTCCAATCTGATCTCCAGATCTCGACTTTGTTGCTTGAGCATGCCGATGGCGCGTGCAATGTGCGATTGCGCATCGGTAATCGTATTGTCGACGACGCCAATCGCCAACTCGCCGCTGATCTGACCGCGTATTTCCCCAATGTCCGTGCGGAACACCTCGACAGACTCGAGCAGCCGCTCAGCGGCTCGATAAAGTGAGTGGCCCTCTTCCGTCAGCCGGAAGCCACGGCGCCCGCGCTCGCAAAGGCGAATGCCCAGGCGTGCTTCCAGGTCGGCCATATGCGTACTGATGGTCGACAGGTTCATGTTCAGCGCAGACTCCGCCGCCGAGAAGCCGCCGCAGTCCGACACTGTTTTGAATATACGCAGCAGACGCAGATCGAAGTCAGTTACTTTGATCATGACGATGGACTCATGGGCCAGGCAAACGAGGGATCGGCACGCAAGGGTGGCGGTAATGCTTCGGAAAATACCAAACTAAAGTTCGAACAATCGGGATTCCATAGGACGTGCGCAACGGACACACTCGCTTCACGCATCGCTCGGTGCCGCTTACCAGTGCGCGTCGGGCGATCCAGTCCGAGACACCCCTTGCCACCCAGGAATTGTCTATGAAAGAAAATAAATTCGCACCCATTACCGGTACCGTCATGCCTCGGTTTTCGGGATTGGCGACACTCATGCGGTTGCCTTATGTCGGTCTTGACGACGAAAGCATTCGCGCCGTGGATGTCGGCCTGATCGGTGTGCCTTGGGACGGTGGCACCACCAATCGGCCAGGGGCGCGCCATGGGCCGCGCCAGGTGCGCGATCTTTCGACGATGGTGCGCAATGTCAATCGGGCGAGCGGCATCAACCCCTTCGAGCTTTGCAATTGTGCCGATCTGGGCGACACCCCGGTGAACCCGGTCGACCTCATGGATTCCCTTGGGCGTATTGCGGCGTTTTACGATGCGGTCTGCAATGCCGGCATCGCGCCGCTGTCCGTCGGCGGCGATCATCTGGTGACGCTGCCGATCTTGCGCGCCGTGGCTAAGCACCGGCCTGTGGGCATGGTGCACTTCGATGCGCATACAGACACGTGGAATCGATATTTCGGCGATAACGCCTACACCCACGGCACGCCGTTTCGGCGCGCCATCGAGGAGGGCTTGCTCGATCCCAAGCGCACGGTACAAATCGGCATTCGGGGCGCGTTGTACAACGACAGCGAGAACGACTGGGGTGAGCGACAGGGCATTCGCGTGATTGATATCGAGGAATGCCGCGCGTTGGGCGTCGAGGGGGTCATCGCCGAAGCACGGCGAGTCGTCGGCGACGGTGCAACTTACGTCACTTTTGACGTCGACGCCCTGGATCCGGTGTACGCCCCAGGCACCGGAACGCCGGAAATTGGCGGCCTGACGACCCTCGACGCGCAGCGCATGATTCGCGGGCTCCAAGGATTGAACCTGATCGGCGGAGACGTCGTGGAAGTCTCTCCGCCGTTCGACCCGAGCGGCAATACCGCGCTGGTGGGGGCGACGCTGATGTTCGAGATTCTCTGTGTGCTCGCGGAAAGTATTCGCAGCCGCAAATCACTTTGACCACAGTGGCGGGCGTGGAGGGGGGCGGGCACGATGCTCGCCAGTCCTGTCTCGCTACGCCGAATTGGGAGAGACGGAATGAAATACCTGACAAAAATCGTCGGTTCGTTCGTATGTGGCGTGTTTCTGTTGGCGTGCGGTGGCGCATTGGCCCCGGCCCGCGCAGCCGAGAAGGTCGTCAACGTGGCGTATCAGACGACCTACAGCCCCTGGATTGCGGCGATGGTGAATGGCGCGTTTGAAAAGGCGACCGGCTACCAGATCCACTGGAAGAAGTTCGATTCCGGCGCGGCGGTGATGAGTGCAATGGCGTCTGGCAGCATCGACATCGGTGTGCTGGGATCGAGCCCGCTGGCGGCGGCAGCCAGCCGCGGAATGGACATTCAGTTGTTCTGGATTCTGGAGGACATCGCCAACGCCGAGGCGCTCATGGTGCGTAATGCGGCGAACATCCAATCGCCGAAGGACCTGGTGGGCAAAACCATCGCGGTGCCGGTGGCCAGCACAAGCCATTACCAGTTGATGTACATGCTCGACAAATGGGGCATCACCCAGCAGGTGAAGCTGGTCAATATGACGCCGACGCAGGCCGCCGCCGCATGGGAGCGAGGCGACGTCGACGCTGCCTTCATCTGGGGACCGGCGCTCGGCCGGATCCGGCCCACCGGAAAGCCATTGATCACGGCAGGGCAGATATGCGCGCTAGGCCGTTGCACGTTTGAGGGCATGGCCGTGACGAAGACGTTCGGGGCCGGCAATCCTGAATTCATGGCCAAGTTCATTGCGGTGCTGAACGCGACGAATCGAGACTTCGTGGAGCACCCCGACGCGTGGGGTGCGGATTCGAAGAATATGGCGGCAGTGCTGCGCGGGCTCGGTGGCAATGCCAACGACGCGGCAGAAGAAATGGCACTGTACAAGTATCCGACGTTGGCGGAGCAGGTCTCATGTCAGTGGCTTGGGTGCGGGGAGAAGGGCGGTGCGGCACAAACGCTGAAGTCGACGGCCGAGTTTCTGCTCCAGCAGAAGAAGATCGATGTCGTGA
The DNA here is from genome assembly GCF_000282835.1 of Pandoraea sp. B-6. Lineage (NCBI taxonomy): Bacteria > Pseudomonadati > Pseudomonadota > Betaproteobacteria > Burkholderiales > Burkholderiaceae > Pandoraea > Pandoraea sp. B-6. The sequence continues at coordinate 6,416 of NZ_AKXS01000154.1, forward strand.
AGTCCGACTATCGGGGTGCGGTGGCGGTCCGGTATCCCGAGGCGGCATCCAGCCTGACGCCGAAATGAACGATTAAGGCGTCATAACGCGGCCCGGTGCGCTAATCGCCCACGATGTCGGGTCGCGCGCCGGAGCCTCCCGTCGCAAGCAATCACACACGCGAACAAGCGACGGTGGCGTGGCGCGATTTCTCGAATCGAGTCAATGACCGGTCGATGGCGGGGGCCTCGGGGATTGTGCGGACTGTCATCGGGTCGCCGCGTGTTCGCCAGAACTGCAAGCCCGCCGCTCGTATGGAAAAGTGCGGCGCCAAGGCGATGGCAGGATGCAATCTCCCACCACCCACGGAGGTTGTCCATGAATCATGTAGGCGCCGCAACGATCAGCACCTTACCGATGGTGCCCAGCACCGAGCATCGGCCTTTGGATCGCCCGAGTGAGCGTTTCATCGCAGATCTCCGGACTGTTGGACTCCAGGCGGCGGGAAGGCTCCGCTCGCCCATGGCGGCATTGGCGGTACGAACGCGTGACGACACCTCACAACGCTCGCTGCCGCTTCTGTCCGTCAGTAACCTGGAGAACTTGCCAGATCCGGAACCGGCCGTCGACTTCGCGTTTTTCCGCGAGCCTTTGAAGCAGAACGAAACACTTCTGAGTCAATGGGGGGAAGCGGCGAGCGCCGGTAGTCAATCCGAAGCATGGTGCCGATTCGTCGACGACATCAGTGTCCGCTTCTTTAAAGGCAGCCGGAAGCAACGCGTGATGGATGCGCTGATGCTATGCATCGACGTGCTGCCGCCAAACCGTAGGGCGGATGCGCTGGCGTGTTTGCTCGCGGACGGTGAAGAGGGGATGGCCGCTGCGGAGGAATTCTGGGAATACATCGGGCTGGATCGTATCCCCGATGCGGACAAGGATCAGGTGCGTGAGTTGATTCGCCAGTATGAAATAGGCATGTAAGCCGCCGAACTCCCTTTGACGTGCCCGGTGGGAAACGATACCCCCTCCGCGTTGCGCGGTTCGTTACCCGCCGGGCGCCAACAAGCGACCTATCCCTCTCCGACGACAGATCAAGCCTTGCGCGAGTCGCTCTCGGCAGCTTCCTTCGTCGGTTGCGCCACTGGCCCGGGCAAGCCGGTGATCTTCGGCACGCATTCGCGATGGAACCAGACGAGATTGACCGGCTCGCCAGCGAGCAGTCGCTTGACCGGCGGTACGACCTGTTCGCCGATCAGCATGCCGAGCAGCCCGATGAGCGCGACAGCCGGCGGTGCCGGGGACCGCACGCCGAGACCGCCGTAAATGATGCCGACGAGCACGCCGACGCCGAGCGATACGAGATATAGCTTCATGAGGATTCTCCGAACCGTCCGAACGATCAGAACGCCCAGCACGAGCAGCCGAGCGCACCCCAGAAGCCGCTTTCGTCAGACGCCGGCACACTGGACGACCACGCCCTCGCATGCGCATGACCATGTACCCCGCACGACGTCGCGCATGCACAACTCACGCTCACGTTAAGCACTTGCGGCTGGCGAGGCGAGTAGCCCACGCCATGCCGTGCCGGCGACCAGTCCGGCATGGCTGGCGGAATTTCCGGGGCATGGCCGCCGAAGTCGCCGTCGCCGTAGACAACCTTTCCGCCCAGCAACGTAAGCACCGACGTAATGTCCTGGATTTCGTCTTCAGGCACGCTGAAGTAGTCGTCGGAGAGCACCGCCAGATCGCCGAGTTGCCCCACTTTGATCTGCCCCTTCTTGCCAACCTCAGACGAGAACCATGCGTTGGCTTCCGTCCAAAGGCGCAACGCATCGTCGCGATCGAGCAGGTTGCCCGGCGCGGACAGGCGCAGCCCACCCACGGTCTTGCCCGTCACGAGCCAGTAAAGCGAGACCCACGGGTTGTAGGAGGCGACCCGCGTCGCGTCCGTCCCTGCGCCGACCTTCACGCCGCGCTCCAGCATGCGGCGGATCGGCGGTGTGGCTTCGGCCGCACGCGCGCCATAGCGCTCTACGAAGTACTCGCCTTGATAGGCCATCCGGTGCTGCACGGCAATGCCGCCGCCCAGGGCCGCGATGCGATCGATGTTGCGATCGCTGATGGTCTCGGCGTGATCGAAGAACCAATGCAGGCCGTCGAACGGCACATCCTTCGCGACCTTTTCATAGACGTCGAGCGCGCGGGAGATGGTCTCGTCGTAGGTGGCATGCAGACGCCACGGCCAGCGGTTTTCCGCAAGCAGCCGCACGACCGGCTCGAGATCACCTTCCATCGATGGTGGCATCTCGGGCCGCTCGACGCGAAAGTCCTCGAAATCGGCGGCCGTGTACACGAGCATCTCGCCCGCGCCATTGTGACGATAGAGATCGTCGCCCTGGCCGGGGCTGACTTGCTTGACCCACTGACTGAAATCCTCAAGTTCGGCCTTGGGCTTCTGCGTGAACAGGTTATAGGCGAGGCGCACCGTGAGCTGTCCCTCGCGATGCAGCGCTTCGATGATGTCGTAGTCCTCGGGGTAGTTCTGGAACCCGCCGCCCGCGTCGATCACGCCCGTCACGCCGAGCCGGTTGACCTCGCGCATGAAGTGGCGCGTCGAGTTCTTCTGATAGTCCGGGGGCAGCTTCGGGCCCTTGGCGAGCGTGGCATACAAAATGGTCGCGTTCGGCTTGGCCAGCAGCAACCCGGTCGGATTGCCCGACGCGTCGCGCACGATCTCCCCGCCCGGCGGGTTGGGCGTGTCTTTCGTATAGCCCACCGTACGAAGGGCTGCGCCGTTGAGAATCGCACGGTCATACAGATGCAGGATGAACACTGGCGTATCGGGGGCAACGGCGTTCAGTTCGTCGATCGTCGGCAGACGCCTCTCGGCGAACTGATGCTCGGTGAACCCACCCACCACCCGAACCCATTGCGGCGCAGGCGTACGGTCGACTTGCGCCTTCAACATGCGCATGGCGTCGGCCAGCGAGCGAACCCCGTCCCAGCGCAGTTCCATGTTGTAGTTGAGACCGCCCCGGATGATGTGCATATGACTGTCGATCAGTCCCGGGATGACGCGGCGGCCCCGCAGGTCGATGACCTCGGTGCCGCTGCCGGCCAGACGCATCACGTCGTCGCGTGTGCCCACGGCAGTGAACTTCCCGCCGGTGAGCGCCACGGCATCCGCCTGCGGATTGGCGCGATCGAGCGTGGCGAACTTGCCGTTGATGAGAATCAGATCGGGGGTGGGGGCGGACATGGCGTCCCTCCTGTCAGCGAGCGGGCACGGCCGGGATGGCGTCATGCGGCGTTGCGGTGCGCTGCGCCGCCTTGTGGACCATCGTGTAGGCGTAGTCGACGCCCATACCGTAGGCACCGGAATGCTCCTTGACGAGCTTCATCACGGCATCGTACGAGTCGCGATGTGCCCAATCTCGTTGCCATTCGAGCAGCACCTGCTGCCACGTCACGGGCACGACACCCGCCTGCACCATGCGCTGCATCGCATAGTCGTGAGCTTCCTTCGAGGTGCCGCCCGACGCATCGGCAACCATATAGATCTCGTAGCCGCCTTCAAGCATCGCGCACAACGCGAATGTGGTGTTGCAGACTTCGGTCCACAGGCCAGAGACGATGACCTTCTTGCGACCGTTGGCGGCGAGGGCGTCGCGCACCTTCTGGTCATCCCACGAGTTCATCGAGGTGCGTTCCAGCAACTTCTGGTTCGGGAAGACGTCGAGCAGTTCCGGATAGGTAAAGCCCGAGAACGATTCAGTCTCCACGGTCGTGATCGTCGTCGGAATATTGAAGATGCGCGCGGCTTTGGCCAGACCGACCGCGTTGTTCTTGAGTGCTTGACGATCCATCGACTGAACGCCGAAGGCCATCTGCGGTTGATGATCGATGAAGATGAGCTGGCTGTTTTGCGGGGTGAGGACTTCGAGCTTGGGATTCGACATGAGGGGCTCCGGTGGTAATGCGGACATGGGGGTGATGCCACGGCGGCAGATCTTTCGAAGCCTATGCCGTTCATGTTGCTCGGACTATCGTCTCTTCGTATTAGCGTCCGTCATCCCCTTTCTGACGCAGTCCGTCCGGCAATGTTTACCGAGAATAGCGCGGACGTTCGTGCTTTTCTATGGCGTCGAACGATATGTCTCGCGGCTATCGTATACTCGTCCGCACTGAATCATGACACTGCCTATCCGCATGAACGGGCTTTCGGATAACGATACCGCGACCGTCTACGTCGTCGACAACGAACCGGCGAGCAGAGACACGCTTTGCGCGCAGCTCTTCGCCGCCGGCGTATGTGCGCGCGGCTTTGCGTGCGGGGCATCGTTCCTTGCGAGCGAACGTGCTGCTGGGCCTGCGTGCCTTGTGGTCGATATGGATTTCGATGTGGTCGGGAGCGGGTTGGCTTTGCAGCGCGCCCTTGTCGCGATGCGGGATCCGATCCCGGTGGTCTTCATCGCCGATGACGCGGATGTGGCGACGAGCGTCCAGGGCATGAAGGCGGGGGCGGTCGACTTTCTCACCAAGCCGTTTGGCGCAGGCGTGTTGCTTGATGCTGTGGGCGCCGCGCTCGCGCAGGATCGTCTGCGCCTCGCACGCGAGAAAGTGAGCACGACCGTCGCCGACCGGGCGCAGCGGCTCTCGCCGCGCGAGCGCGAGGTGATGGCATTGGTCGCGGCGGGCCGCATGAACAAACATATTGCGGACGAGTTGGGCATCAGCGAAGTCACTGTCAAGATTCATCGCGGCAATGCCATGCGCAAAATGGAAGCCCGCTCCTTTGCGGATCTCGTCATCATGGCGCACAAGCTAGGCATGACGTCCCCAGCGCTTTATCACGGCGGTATTGGCCGAAATCGCCGAGAGACCGCCTGATCGACGGCGCGCGGTTCGCGCACCTTCATATCTTGTTGCCCCGTCTCCGGACGCATCGATTCCTGGCGCGCCAACTCCCGACAGATCGACGGCTCGACGCTCAACTGGGCGACCGGGGCGTCGTATGCGCTTGGCGCATCGTTATTTGCCGGAAATTTATCCCGCCATCTCCAGCGGCGACGCGACCAGCCGATCCATATATATATAAAGATGGCATGGGACGACGTCGCGCTACGCGGCTGCGGATCACTTGTAGACCGTTCCGGCGTGCAAGCATTTTTCGTTGGTGAGGCGCGTGTCGAGCATCGAACACGGCGCTAAACGGCAGGGACGCGTCGCCGCCTTCAAAAAAGTTTCACA
>NZ_AKXS01000155.1:0-8981 GCF_000282835.1 Pandoraea sp. B-6
CTGGCTCGACCGACCCACGGCCCGCCTTGTGGGCGTTGCCGAAGTACCACGCGGCGCCCGCGATCACGACCAGAGCCACCAATGCCCAAGGCCATTTGGCCTGCGACGCGGCGACCGGCGAGCGGAAACGCACCGGGCTCTTCGGGATGCTGGGCTGGCCCACCGGCGCCTGCGGAACGTCGACGGCAGCGGCGCGGCCGAAACTGCGCAGCGGCTCGACCATCGGCTCCGGGGCGGCCCCGAGCATACGTGCATAACTGCGCACGACCCCCAGAATGAACGGGATTTCCGGCAGCGCTTCCCACTCGCCGGTTTCCAGGCGCTTGAGCTTTTGCACCGAGATTTTCAGGCGCGCCGACACGTCTTCGATCGACATGCCGCGCTTCTCGCGCAATGCGGCCAGTTGCGCTCCCACCTGCGCTCCCAGCTCAGCCCATCCGGCGGCCGCGCCCTGTGACGCGCCCGGGCCCTGAGCCTCGGCTTGCCCGCCGGCTTGCGCCTGATTCTGGTTATCCATCGATACGCCCCCGTTCGTAAGCAGCCGCCCGCAGCGGCTGAGGATATGCTGACCACAATTCCCCACCATCACCTGCCGTGCGCGCGGCGTAAGAATCTGCTCGGCGCATCAGAAGTTTCTGCAAGGAACTGAAGGAATCGCGCAGGACACAAAACGCGCCCTGCGCAAGGAATGCTGTCGTGCGAGACAGATCCGACGAGCGACATGGCACGCGCGGGGCCGACGGCCCTCGCCACGGTCCGCGCTCGCCCATGCGCAACGTCATACGGTACGCACCTCGACCGCGATTTTCCCGAATTTGCCGCGTTGTGCAAGTCGCGTGCGATCCTGCACCTCGCCGGCGAGTTGACCGCAAGCGGCGTCGATGTCGTCGCCACGCGTCTTGCGCACGGTCGTCACGAGGCCTGCGTCGAGCAGAACTTGCGCAAAGCGCTTGATCTGCGGATCCTTCGAGCGCAACAGCCCGGACTCGGGAAACGGATTGAACGGGATCAGATTGAATTTGCACGGCACGTCGCGCGTCAGCGCAACCAGCTCGCGCGCATGCGCCTCGGTGTCGTTCACACCGTCGAGCATGCAGTACTCGAACGTGATGAAATCGCGTGGCGCCACTTCCAGGTAACGCTCGCACGCGCCCATCAGCTCGCGTAACGGATATTTCTTGTTGAGCGGCACGAGGACATCGCGCAGCGCGTCGTTCGGCGCATGCAGCGACACCGCCAACGCCACGGGCAACTCCTGGCCCAGCCGATCCATCATCGGCACGACACCTGAGGTCGACAGCGTGACACGGCGACGTGACAACCCATAGGCGTTGTCATCGAGCATCAGGCGCATCGCCCCCACAACATTCTCGAAGTTGAGCAGCGGCTCGCCCATGCCCATCATCACCACGTTGGTGATAACGCGCTCGTTCTTGCCCTCGCGTCCGAGGTCGCGGCGCAATGCGAATTCGGCCATCCACAACTGACCAATGATCTCGCCGAGCGACAGATTGCGAGAGAAACCCTGCTTGCCGGTCGAACAAAACCGGCAATTGACGGCGCAGCCCGCCTGCGAAGAGACGCAAAGCGTGCCGCGCGTTTCCTCGGGGATGTAGACCGTTTCGACGGCATCGCCGTTGCCCACGTCCAGCAGCCATTTGCGCGTGCCGTCAGCCGACAGGTGGTCGGTGATGACATCGGGCGACGCGATCGTTGCGCGTGTGTGCAACTTCTCGCGCAGCGACTTGGCCAGATCGGTCATGCCGTCGAAATCGGCGGCGCCCATCTGGTGGATCCAACGCTGGAGCTGGCGGGCACGGAACGGCTTCTCGCCGAGCGAGCCGCAATAGGCGGCCAGACCGTCCGGATCGTAATCAAGCAGATTCGTGAGGTTGGTCATGACCTGGGTCCTTCAACATCCCTTCGGTAACTTCCTGCCATGGAGCGGCTAAACGCGGCTTAGCGCGCGTAGACGTTCATGCCCGGGAAGAAGAACGACACTTCCACGGCAGCCGTTTCAGCGGCGTCCGAGCCGTGCACGGCGTTGGCGTCGATGCTATCGGCGAAGTCGGCGCGGATCGTGCCCTTCTCAGCCTTCTTCGGGTCGGTGGCACCCATCAGATCGCGATGCTTCGCCACGGCGTTCTCGCCTTCCAGAACCTGGATCATCACCGGGCCCGAGACCATGAAATCGACCAGATCCTTGAAGAACGGACGTTCCTTGTGCACGGCGTAGAATTGCTCGGCTTCGGCGCGCGACAGATGCACCAGCTTGGCAGCAGCGATCTTCAGGCCCGCGTTCTCGAAGCGGCTATAGATCTGGCCGATCACGTTCTTGGCAACGGCATCGGGCTTGATAATCGACAAAGTGCGTTCGACTGCCATGAAAAACTCCAAAAAATTAAGCAGTTATACAACCAACATGAACCCGTGATTGTAGCACGAAGGCTGTTATGATGGGGATGGAACCTACAGTGCGCATACCGCTCAAACGCAGGACGGCCGGGACGATCCGGCTTGTCGTGAAGTCAGGATCATCGCGGGATTCCGACACCTTCCCTACATAGGAGGGTTGGACAACGACGCGGCGGATTGAAATTCAGGCATTCGCCCTGACATTTTGAGAAGCGTCCGAGCGCTTTCCCCGCCATCTTTCGGTATCCTGTGGCTTCGACGACGAGCCAGACGAATGGCTGCGGGGGATCGACCGGCGACTAAAGCCGGTTGTCGTAAGCGTCAAGAGGCGCTTGCCGGCCCCGCCGGCGGGCACAATGACCACGGAGAACACAAGATATGAACCAGGATTTCCAACGTTTCGGCTACGGCGGGATGCGCGACGTCACGACCGTACAGATGCGCAACAAGGTGCTGCGCAATACGTACTGGCTGCTCGCGTTGTCGATGCTGCCGACGATTGCGGGGGCCTGGCTGGGCGTGAACTATGGCTTCGCGCTGTTCGCGGGCAGCCCGATGGTCAGCATGATCGCGTTCCTCGCGATCGCATTCGGCTTCATGTTCGCCATTGAGCGCTTCAAGAACAGCGGCGTGGGGGTGGCGTTGCTGCTGGGCTTTACGTTCTTCATGGGGTTGATGCTCACACGGTTGCTGAGCTTCGTGCTGGGATTCTCGAACGGCGCATCGCTCATCATGATGGCGTTCGGTGGCACCGCCGTGATTTTCGGCGTCATGGCAACGGTCGCCACGGTCAGCAAACGTGACTTCAGCGGGCTGGGCAAGTGGCTGTTCATGGGCGTGCTCGTGATCCTGCTGGCCTCGGTCGCCAATATCTGGCTGCAACTGCCGGCGCTGATGCTGACGGTGTCGGTGATCGCCATCGCCATCTTCTCCGCGTACATCCTGTTCGATGTGCAGCGTGTCGTGAATGGCGGCGAGACGAACTACGTCACCGCGACGCTGGCCATTTACCTTGACCTGTACAACATTTTCACCAATCTGCTGGCCATTCTCGGCGTGCTCGGCGGCAATCGCAACTGACGCGACCGACAGGTGGTGCGGCGGGCAACTCCGCACCACGCCGCGGATGCGAAAAAGCCAGTTCTTCGGGACTGGCTTTTTCTTTGCGTGACGGGATTTTGCGATGTGCGGCCCACCCGATGCGCTAGTGGGCCGGGTCGCTCAGGCCTGCACTCCGCCCGCCCGGATCCATTGGCCGCTGCAGCGCCGCGGCCGCCGAAACCGATGGCCAGCCGCCGCCATCACGCACGATCAGGCCTCGTCGTGAATCACGCCGTCGCCACCGGTAGCACCGGCAATCGCCTCAACGCCCTCAATGCCCTGATCGGCCTGATCGGCGGAAGCATCCGACGCCGACACCCGCACCGTCGGCACCCACGGCTGCCCGATGCTCTCATGCTCGAACACGGCCATCGACTCGACGTGCGACGTGTGTGGGAACATGTTCACCACCCCGGCCAGCGTCAGGCGATAGCCCGCTTCATGCACGAGCACGCCCGCGTCACGCGCCAGCGTTGCCGGACTGCAGGAAACGTAGACGATGCGCTTGGGCAGGCCGTCGTAGCCCTGCTGCGCCAATTCGGCGATCGCCTTCGATACCGCCAGTGCCCCTTCGCGCGGCGGATCGATCAGGTAGCGGTCAAACGCACCCAATGCGCGAATATCCTCCGGTGTGATGTCGAACAGGTTCCGGCACGCGAATTCGGTCCGTTCGGCCACGCCATTACGTTGCGCGTTCGCGAGCGCACGCTCCGTGAGCGCGGTGCTGCCCTCGATCCCCATGACGGTGCCGGCGCGACGCGCCAGTGGCAGCGTGAAGTTCCCCAGGCCGCAGAACAGATCGAGCACACGCTCATGCGACGCCGGCGCCAGCAAGCGCAACGCGCGATGCACGAGCACACGGTTGATCTGATGGTTGACCTGCGTGAAGTCCGTCGGCTTGAACGGCATCCGGATCTGATATTCCGGCAGGGTGTAATGCAATTCCGGGTCCAGCGGGTAGAACGGCACCGCGGTGTCCGGCCCCTTCGGTTGAACCCAGAACTGGACGTGATTTGCCTCAGCGAAGGCGCGCAGAATGTCCTCGTCCGCTGGCGTGAGGGGCTCGAGAATACGCAGCACGAGCGCCGTCACCTCGGCGCCGATCGCCAGTTCGATCTGCGGCAGACGTTCCCGAATGGACAGCGACTCGACCAGGCGCCGCAACGGCACGAGCATGTCAGAAACGTGGCGGGGCAGCACTTCGCACGAGTCCATGTCGGCCACGTAGCTGCTCCTGCGCTCATGGAATCCGATGAGCACGCCCCCCTTTTTCGGGACGTATCGCACCGTCAGACGTGCACGGAAGCGATAGCCCCAGTCTGGCCCCTGAATGGGCCGAAGGATGGCTTCGGCCTTCACCTTGCCCAGACGCGCCAGATTGTCCTCGAGCACACGCTGCTTGATTGCGATTTGTGCACGCGGCTCGAGATGCTGCATCGAGCACCCACCGCACTTGCCGAAGTGCGGACACTGTGGCTTGGCGCGCATCGGGCTGGCGCGCAGCACATCAATGGCTTCGGCCTGCTCGAATTTGGGTTTGCGACGATAGCTGAGATAGGTGACGCGTTCGCCCGGCAGCGCGCCTTCGACAAAGATCACCTTGCCGGGCTTGTAGTCCGGTGCACCCGGCTCGCCCTCGGGCGCGGTGCGGCCGACGCCGCGCGCTTCCATGTCGAGCGATTCGATATCGATAATGCCGGGTTCGGCAGCCGGCCGGCCGCGTGAGGAATTTCGGGAGGAGCGGGTCACGTCGTTGTTCTCATGTGCGACAGCAAACCGAACATTTTAATCGATTCGCTCGCCACTGACGTACGCTCGTTCGCGCAGCGCCGACATCCCCCGGCCCCAAACTCAGGCGATCACGCCCAGGCGGCGAGATATTCCTTCCAGTGCGGCGCCGCTTCCTCTTCGAGCGAGCGTCTCACGAATTCGATCTCCTGCGCGTACTCCGCCTGACGCAAACCGCCCCGCATCAACTGAAAGCGGCAATAGACCAGATACGTGTTCACCACGTCCGTCTCGCAGTAATTGCGAATCTCCTCAAGCTTGCCCGCGCGGAACGCTTCCCAGACCTTGCTGCCGTCCATGCCGAGCTTGCCTGGAAACCCGCACAGCTTGGCCAGGTCGTCGAGCGGCGCGTTTGCACGGCCCTGATACATCGCCAGAAGATCCATCAAATCCAGATGACGTTGGTGATATCGGCTGATGTAGTTGTTCCACTTGAACTCGCGATCGTCCTCACCCATGTCCCAATAGCGCGGCGCGGCAATGCCGTGAATCATCGCGCGGTAATGCAACACGGGCAGGTCGAAGCCGCCGCCATTCCACGACACGAGTTGCGGCGCGTACTTCTCGATCGTGCGGTAGAAGCCGGAGACGAGTGCCGCCTCGCCATCGTCGAGCGTACCGAGGGATTTCACACGAAAGCCGTCGCGATCGCGAAACACGCACGAGATTGCCGCAACGCGCTGCAAGTGCAACGGCAGGAAGTCGTGCCCCACCTTTTCACGGCGGGCGGCAAAGGCGGCGTCGGCCACGGCATCGTCGGACAGCCCGGCGTACGCCGGCTCGAGCTTGCGCAGGCCGTCAACGTCGGGGATCGTTTCAATATCGAAGACGAGGACAGGTGATGACATGGTCAGAATGTGAAGTGAAATTCAGTGCGCGCCGCCGCATCACGGCGACGTCATGGCATGCCGCCCCCGACGACGCGGGCGGCGGATGGCGGCGGTCGTCGAGGTCGACACCAATCAGAGCACGGCGTCCTTGCGCACCCCGTTGGATGCGAAATAGCGCTTGAGCTTGACGAGCGCCTCTTGCTGGATCTGACGCACGCGCTCGCGCGTCAGTCCCATTTCGTCGGCCAGCTCTTCCAGCGTGGCGGGTTCCACGCGGTTAAGTCCGAACCGTCGCTCGATGACGTAGCGATGCTTGGTGGACAGGCGCGAGAGCCAAAGGCGCATGAGGTCTTCCAGCTCGCGATGCTGCACCTCCTGCTCCGGGGCCGCACTGTGATCGTCCGAGAGCAAATCGAGCAAGCTACTGCCCGGATCGATTTCCAGCGGCGCGTCGAGCGACGCCACATGCTCGTTGAGCGCGAGGATGTCGATCACCTCTTCGGGCGTTTTGCCGGTCAAATCGGCGATGTCTTCGATACTTGCGTCGCGCTGCTCGCCACCATCGACATACGCCGCACTCTTTTCAAGATGACGCTTCGCGCGCAGCACCTGATTGAGTTCGCGAATCACATGCACCGGCAAGCGTACGGTGCGCGCCTGATTCATGATGGCGCGCTCGATGCTCTGGCGAATCCACCACGTGGCATAGGTTGAAAAACGGAACCCGCGACCCGGGTCGAACTTTTCAATCGCATGCATCAAGCCGAGATTACCCTCCTCGATCAGATCGAGCAGCGGCACACCGCGATTGAGATAGCCCTTGGCAATGCTCACGACGAGGCGCAGATTGCGCTCGATCATGACCTGACGGGCCGCAAACTCGCCAGCCTGGGCACGCGTGGAGTAATCGAATTCTTCCGCGGGCGTGAGCAGCGGTTTGACGCTGATACGGTTGAGATAGTGCTGGACGGTATCCGCCGTAAGTTCGGCCTGCAGCACCGTGCCGAAGTCCTCGGCCTCGGGCTTGCGCTTGCGGCCGGCGGCACCGGCTTCGGCCGCGTCGGACGACGACGCGTCGTCGCCCTCCTCCGCCTCGCGCTCGTCGAAAGCGTCGTCCACGTCCTCGTCCTGCCGGGATTGCCGATCGTCGATTTCCTGATCGGGCTCCGGGGCAGCGAGGTCTTCCTCTTGCGAAGTGCGACGCTTTCTCTTGAGCATTCGACCCTGCCTAGTTTATTGAGGCGGCAAATACTTCATCGGATCTACAGGCTTGCCGTCGCGACGTACCTCGAAATGCAGCATGACACGATCCGCATCCGAGTTGCCCATTTCGGCAATTTTCTGACCCCGCGTGACGGAGTCGCCTTCCTTGACCAACAGTGTGCGGTTGTGCGCATACGCCGTCAAGAAGGTAGCGTCATGTTTGATGATGACGAGGTTGCCATAGCCGCGCAGGCCAGCCCCCGAATACACGACCTTGCCCGCTCCCGCCGCATAGACAGGCTCGCCTACGGTCCCGCCAATGTTCAGGCCCTTGTTCTTCGAATCGTCGAAGCGGCCAACGACATTGCCCTTGGCTGGCCACGACAATTGCAACTCGCCACTCGACACGGCGGACGGTGCAGACGGTGCGGCCGTCGCCGACGCGCTGGCCGGCGGCGTCACGACCGCCGGCGGCACCGAGGCCACATTGTTGCTGGCGAGCGGCGCCGGCAACGGCGTGCCGGCATCCCCGGCGGGTGGCTTCACACGCAAGACCTGGCCAACCTCGATCTGATCCGCATTCTGGATATTGTTCCAGCGCGCGATATCGCGATAGTTCTGACCGTTCTCCAGCGCGATGCGATAGAGGCGATCGCCGGGCTTGACGCGGTAATACCCGGCCGGCACCGGCGTGTTGTCGATGACAGGCGCTGCGCCTGGCGCACTACCGTCGGTCGCCACACCGCCTACGGTACGGTCGACGACCGGCGCCCCGACTTGTCGCGATGCGCACGCTGCCAGCATGCTCAGCAACAGGACGCTGGCGACGCGTTGTTGGAAACCCGCTCGCAAATTCACTCAAATCCTCCGCAGAATAAGGCCCGTCGGGCTTAGATGATGCCCGATTTTAAGGGGACGAATAACACCCTATCAAGCTGGGTTTCGCGCCACTGGCGCGTACCGGTGCGCTCGATGAGGGTCAAAATCTGTTGCTCACCGCCCACGGGCGCGATGAGGCGTGCGCCAACGGCGAGTTGATCGATCAGCGCGTCCGGAATTTCCAGTCCGGCAGCGGCAATCACAATGCCGTCGAACGGCGCGACCGTCGGCAGCCCTAGCCGCCCGTCTCCGTAATGCAGGCGAATATTCGGCACCCGCAGCGGTCGCAAGTTGGCCTTGGCACGCTCATGGAGCGGACGCACGCGTTCGATCGAGTACACGTCGCGCGCCACACACGACAGGACCGCCGCCTGGTAGCCGCATCCCGTGCCGATTTCCAGCACCTTCTCCAGCGGACGCCCGCCAGCAAGCAGCAGCTCGATCATGCGCCCGACGACCGATGGCTTGGAAATCGTCTGCCCGTGTCCGATCGGCAGCGCCGCGTCTTCATAGGCCTGATTGGCGAGCGCCGCGTCGACAAATCCGTGACGCGGCACCGTCGCCAGCGCCGCCAGCACGCCCGGGTGTTTGACGCCGGATGCGGCCACGCGTTCAGCCATCCGCGCGCGCACCCGCTCGGAGGTCAGTCCGATGCCATCCGGCGAAATCCCGAGCGCCGAGGCGCTCGCGCGTCCCGTGCCACCCGCCGAAATCTTCGTTGCCGTCACCCCGCGCACCGCGCCCCTGGCACCGACGGCCGCGCCC
>NZ_AKXS01000156.1:0-27066 GCF_000282835.1 Pandoraea sp. B-6
GCAGGCGGCGGGCGACGGCTGCGGCGCTGGAGACTGGAAGCCGTGGGGAAAGTGCCGGCGCCGGCCGGCGAGGCGGGCTACGACGTGCGCGTTCGCGTGCGTGATGGCGATACGCCAGTGTTCGGGCCCGGGCGCCTGGCGTTGCTGCGCGCCATCGAAGCGACGGGGTCGATTTCCGCCGCCGCACGCCGCATGGGCATGTCGTACCGGCGTGCGTGGCTGCTCGTCGAAGCGATGAATCACGAATTCCGGGAGCCTCTCGTCACCCGACATATTGGCGGTGTGGCCGGGGGCGGCGCGCAGCTCACGCCGTTCGCGCAGAACCTCGCGGCGCACTACGACACGCTCATCAATGAGATCCGTCTGCTGCTCGACGCCCACGTGCCGACGTTCGACGCGTATCTCAGAAGCGGCACGGCGGATGACCCGGAGACCGAATCGGTACCGTCGCATCGCCCTTGATGCCCGGACTCGCCGAGTATCACGAAAACGTTATTTCTCCGTGAGGACTTCGTCACCGTCTTGAAGTGACACTGGCTCCATCGACGCAAACCCAGCGATGGAGGTCTCCATGTCACCCTTGACGAAATCCGTGCCGCCCGCCGCACTGCCCCCCGTGCGAACCGGTCCGGTCCAGCCGGGTTGGCTGCGCGTCACCCATTGGCTGAATGCGTTGGCCGTCCTCGCGATGGTCACGAGCGGCTGGCGGATCTACAACGCGTCGCCGATCTTCGGCTTTCGCTTTCCCAGCGAACTCACGCTGGGCGGCTGGCTGGGCGGTGCGCTGCGGTGGCATTTTGCCGCGATGTGGCTGCTGGCGGGCAACGGGCTCGTCTATCTGCTCTTCAATGTGTCGAGCGGACGCCTGTCGCGTCGCTTCTTTCCATTGACGTTGCGCGGTGTGGTGCGCGACGCGTTCGCCGCACTGCGTGGCCGACTCGCCCACGACGATCCCCATCAGTACAACCAGGTTCAACGTATCGCGTATCTGTTCGCGGTACTCGACCTCGTGCTGCTCGTGGCGTCGGGACTCGCGATCTGGAAGCCTGTGCAGCTTGGCTGGCTCTGCGCGCTGTTCGGCGGATTCCAGGGGGCGCGCTGGGTGCATTTTCTCGCGATGGCGGGCCTGGTGGCATTCGTCGCGATTCATGTCGTGATGGTCGCGCTGGTGCCGCGCACATTGCGCACGATGATTACCGGACGCTGAGTGCGCCGACGACAAGACACGGAGCTGCCATGACCCTCGATCGAAAGCCCAGCCACCTGCCTGCCGACGCACCGGTCGTGCGCGACGGCGAAGCGATTCTCCATGAGGCGCGTGCGCTGATGACGCGCCGCGTGGCCGAGCCCTCGCGCCGCGCGTTTCTGACGCGTACGCTGTCGCTCGGTGGCGTGGCGCTGCTCTCGGGCTGTTCGCTGGACGACAACGCGGGTGTCTCGTCGGCGCTCGACACGATCTCGCGATGGAACGATCGTGTGCAGGCCGCCTTGTTTCGTCAGAATGTGCTGGCGCCTACATTCCCGGCGTCGCGCATCACGCGACCGTTCCCGTTCAACGCGTTCTATTCGATGGACGAGGCGCCCGTCGTCGAGGAAAGCGATTACCAACTGGAGTTGTCCGGCCTCATCGCGGACAAGGCGCCGTGGCCGCTTGACGCCTTGCGCCGTTTCGCCGCCCCGCGCGCGGCCGAACAAATCACGCGTCACGTGTGCGTGGAAGGCTGGAGCGCCATTGGCCGCTGGGGCGGGGTGACGTTCGCCGACTTTCTGCGTCGTATCGGCGCGGACACCACGGCACGCTACGTCGGCTTCAAATGCGCCGACGACTACTACACGAGCATCGATATGCCGACGGCGCTGCATCCGCAGACGCTGCTCGCGCTGACCTATGACGGCCAGACGCTACCCAGGGAATACGGATTTCCGATGAAGCTGCGGATTCCCACGAAGCTCGGCTACAAGAATCCCAAGCATATCCGCGCGATTTTCGTGACCAACACGTATCCGGGCGGGTATTGGGAGGACCAGGGCTACAACTGGTTCGGTGGCAGTTGACGCAACCGCTCGACTGCATGATTGACGGAGCACTTGCGTGACGCTCCGGCAAGGCTCACTCACTCTTTGAGGACTACGGCAATGAAAATGCGATATCTGGCGGTCATGACGATGGGATTGGCACTCGGCACCGGCGCCGCGTTCGCGCAGGACGCGATGAGCAAAGGCGATGCGATGAGCAAGGGCGGCGCGATGAGCAAAGGCGATGCGATGAGCAAAGGCGACGCCATGAGCAAGGACATGGACAAGAGCGGGAAGATGTCCAAGGGCGACGCGATGGGCAAGCACGACGCCATGTCGAAGGGCGGTGCGATGAGCAAATCCGATGCCATGGGGAAGAAGGAAAAAGGCGACGCGATGGGCAAGACCCAGTAAGCCAACTGGCGTAGCACGACAAGCCGACAAGGCGTCGCCCCGAATGTACGTGGCGACGCCTTGCGTCGTTTTGGCGCGACGATTGCGCCGCGTCATTGCCAAGCTTGGGCGCATCAGCGCGTCAGGGCGACTGATTTGATGAGCAGGTACACCTCGCGGCCCGGCGCCAGATGCAATTGGTCGGCAGAGAAGCGTGTGATGCGGGCGCGCAGCACGGTCCCGGCCTTGTCGCCGAGCAGTGTGGCGCCGACTTCCACCGAATCGCCCAGGTCGCGCAGCGTCGCCACGCGTGCGGCCAGCACGTTCAGCACGCTGATGTCGAGCGGCGGCGATGTGGCGATGGCGACGTCGCGCTCGCGCACGAGAATCCGGCAGGCGTCGCCCGCCTCGCCGCTGGCGCGCGGAACACGCAGCCGAACCGTGTCGCTGCCGTTCACGGCCAGCTCGGTCAGGCCGTAGCGGGCATCATGCGCGACGATGCGTGTCTCCAGCACGGTACCCGGGGACTCCGCGGTGCTGTCGAGCGCGTCGCGATGCAGATTGAGCACGTCGGCCGGCGCCCCTTGAGAGATCGTGCGGCCGTCCTTGAACAACACGACCTGATCGGCCAGTCGCATCACTTCGTCGAGCGAATGGGTGACGTAGAGCACCGGCAGCGCCAACTCGTGACGGATGCGATTGAGGTAGTCGAGCACTTCGAGACGCCGCGCGTGGTCGAGCGAGGCGAGTGGCTCATCCATGAGCAGCAGGCGCGGGCACGACAACAGCGCACGGCCAATCCCCACACGCTGCTTCTCGCCACCGGAGAGCGCGCCCGGGCGACGGCCCAGCAAGTGCCCCAGATTCAGCACGTCGACCACGTGTGCAAGCGCAATCGCACCGGTACCGGCGGCGGCGATATCGCGGCGTCGCATCCAGCGGCCGAACAGCAGATTCTGACGCACGGTCAGATGCGGCAACAGGCGCGCGTCCTGAAACACGTAGCCGATGCGCCGGCGCCATGTCGGCAGCGCGACGTCTGCGCTGCTGTCGAACAAGATGTCGTTGCCGACGACGATGCGACCGGCATCGGGCTTGAGCAGGCCGGACACGGCATTGACGACCGTGCTCTTGCCGCTGCCCGATGGCCCGAACAGCGCCGTCACGCCCATGCCCGCGGCGAACTCGGCATCGAGCGAGAAATCGCCGAAGCGATGCTGGAGTCGCACTTCAACCGTCATGACCGAGCGCCTTGCGGTGGCCGAAGCGGATCAGCACCTCGGAGCCGATCAGTGTGGCGACCGCCAGCACGACCGAGATAGCGCACAGGCGCCAGACCATGGCGTCGCCGTCGGGCACCTGCGTGGCCGTGTAGATCGCCAGCGGCAGCGTCTGCGTTTGTCCGGGAATGTTCGAGACGAACGTGATCGTTGCGCCGAACTCGCCCAGTGCGCGCGCGAACGCGAGCACGAAGCCGTGCAATGCGCCGGTCGCGGTGAGCGGCAAGGTCACCGTCAGAAAGGTGAGCCAGGGGCCTGCGCCAAGCGTCTGTGCTGCCTGTTCGAGTTTTGTGTCGGCCGCGTCGAGCGCTTGTCGGATGGCGCGCACGAGCAGCGGGAATCCCATCACGCCCGCGGCCAGCGCCGCGCCTGTCCAGCGAAACGCGAAGGTGAAATGAAACCATTCGTGCAGCAGCTTGCCGATGGCGCCCTGTGTGCCGAACAGCACGAGCAGCGCGAAGCCGACGACCACCGGCGGCAGCACGAGCGGCAAATGCAGCAGGGCATCGAGCAGCGCTTTGCCGGGGAACTGCCGGCGTGCGAGCAGCCAGGCAGCCGCGTAGGCGAGGGGCAGGCTGCACAGCGTGCCCCACAGGCCGACGCGCAGGCTCAGTTCAACGATGCCCCATTCTTGCGGGGTGAGGTTCATGAAGGATGGGCGGGCGAATTCACGGGCGGGTGAAGCCGAAGCGCTGGAACGTGGCCTGGGCGGCCGGCGTTTGCAGGAATCGGTAGAACGGATCCGCGTCGGCGCGGTTGGCCTGCTTCGTCACCGCCACCGGGTAGACGATCGGGGCATGGCTGTCGGGCGGGAACGTGCCGGCGATGCGCACGCGCTTCTCGGCGTTGGCGTCGGTCTTGTAGACGATGCCGTAGGGCGCTTCGCCACGTGCGACCAGCAACAGCGCGTTACGCACGTTGTCGGCGGCCGCGACCTTGCCTTGCACCTTCGGCCAGAGCCCGAGCTTCTCGAGTGCAGCCTTGCCATAGAGACCCGCCGGTACGTGCGCGGGGTCGCCCATCGCGAGCTTGCCGCTGCCGAGCCTGGTGTCGAGGTCGGTGGCGCCCGGCGTCAGATCGACGTTGCCCGTGGTCGCGGCCGGGGCGATCAGCACGAGCGCGTTGCCGAGCAAGTTGTGACGCGTGCTCGTGTCGATCAGATCGTGCTTCTGCGCGTAGTCCATCCAGTCCTGGTCGGCCGAAATGAATACATCGGCAGGGGCGCCTTTCTCGATTTGACGAGCCAACGTCGAGCTGGCGCCGTAGACGAGCACCGGTGTCTTGCCGGTTTCCTTTGTGTAGGCAGCCGAGACATCGTCGAGCGCGTTTTTCATACTGGCGGCAGCATACACTTGCTGAGCCGCCGCGTGGCCGGCAAACAACAGGCTTGCGCCAACGATGGCGACGCCCAGTGCGCGGTGCAACATCGTGGCGGCTTTGTACGGAGCGTGGGACTTGCGGCGAGCGATTACGACAGTAACGACAGCTTTCACGAACGTGGTCTCCAGCTTAGGTTGGCTCGGCTGACTCGGTATTCGGCGAATGTCGCCGTGAGCCGGCTCATGAATGCAGTCCGGCAGCGAGGCCGGACCACTGGTCGCGCAAGGTGCGCAACGCGTTATGTAGGATTATATATAACGCTGCGACGCTGTACAGGTATACGCCGTATCACGGTGCTCAGATGACCCTCGTAGGGCGCGCGAGAGACCTTTGGGGCGGGCAAAAGGCACACATAGGCGCGCAAAGGCACGTATGGGGGGGTAAGGCAGCGTAAGGGCGTGTAAGCGCGCCTAGAGGTGCGTAGACGTTCGTCAGGCGGCGCTCGGCGGCGGCTCGCTGCCGGCGCGCAACATCGCGGGGCTCGTGCGCAGCATGTCGAAGAAGCCGTCGACCACGGCATCGCACTCCACGCCGAGGTCGTAGTCGGGCAGGAAGAGCCAGTCCGACATCATGCCGACCACGAGCGCGTGCAACATGATCGCTGCGCGGCGCGTGTCGAGCGCCTGGGGGAGTTGACCGCGCTCGATCGCGCGTTCCATATCTCGCATGATGCGCTGCTTGCCGTCGGCGCACGCTTCGCGCTGACGTTCGAGCACCGACAGCATCTCGTTGGTGTATTCGCACTTGTGAAACAGAATGTCGAGCACGCGACGGCGGCGCTCATTACGCGCCGTCTCCCTGAGCACGAGCTTGCAGATCTCGTGCATGCGCGCCATCGGGTCACCGTCCTGGGGCTCCGTGCATTCCTCGTCGATCATGCGTTCCATCGGCAGACGGATGCGATCCGTCATGGCGTTAAACAGGTCGATCTTGTTCTTGAAGTGCCAATAAATGGCGCCGCGGGTCAGGCCGGCGGCCTCGGCGATGTCGGCGAGCGACGTACGCGATACCCCTTTCTGTGCAAACACCGTCTCGGCGGTGTCTAGCAACAGATTACGGGTCTCGATCGCTTCCTCTTTGGTTCTGCGGGCCATCGTCGTGTCACAGGGGCGGCGGAAATTTGCGAAATGCAGTGGAATGAAACGTAACGAGCGCCGCACATTGATGCGACGCAATATGATTTACATACATTCATGAATGTATCTATAATAGCAGCCGCTTGCTCTATTGCACAGGGAACATTTAAGCTCCTTCGTCTAAGGGAAACACCTCACTGATCCCAGGGAGCGAATTGACCGGGGCGCGCCGCGCGGTTTAGGGCAGGATTCGCCTGCTCACCCGCCGGGGCCCCGGAGCCTGTTCGACGATCTCACATGAGTGCCAGCGCGCGCGGTTCGCCGCGCCGGGGACGTCTTCTTGGCCGCCTTCCGGGCCTGTCTCCGGGGGCCCGCATTCCGGGCCTCAGGCACTTCCGACCCGCCTCTGCGCGACGGGATTGCGGACGGGCCTTTGCCGCCGCAATCGTACGCAACGTACTTGTCATTTTGTTTGACCGCATTCCATTTATCGGGGGCGTATATGCACGTCAAGAGAAGTTCACTGGGGATGGTCACTGCCGTCGCACTCGCGGTGTTGGCCTTGGCAGCATGCGGCAAGAAGCCGCCGCCGCCGCAGGCCATGGTGCCGGAAGTCGGCGTCGTGACGCTGCAATCCCAGAACGTAACGCTGACGACCGACCTGCCCGGACGCACCTCGCCCTTCCGCGTGGCCGATGTTCGCGCGCGCGTCGACGGCATCGTGCTCAAGCGCGATTTCACCGAAGGCGGTGACGTCAAGGCGGGCCAGCGTCTGTACAAGATCGATCCGGCCACGTATCAGGCCGCGTATGAAAACGCCAAGGCAACGCTGGCGAAGGCCGTGGCGAATCAGGCGTCGACGAAACTGCTGGCCGATCGCTACAAGCAACTCGTGGCCGTCGAGGCGGTGTCCAAGCAGGATTACGACAACGCCGTTGCCGCATCGCTGCAAGCCGACGCCGAAGTGCAGGCCGGCAAGGCGGCCGTCGACACGGCGAAGATCAACCTCGGCTACACCGACGTGCCGGCGCCGATTTCGGGCCGCACAGGGTTGTCGCAGGTCACGGAAGGCGCCTACGTGCAGGCAGGGGCCGCCACGCTGATGACGACCGTTCAGCAGATCGATCCGATGTATGTGGACGTGACGCAATCGGCGGCGCAAGGGTTGCGCCTGCGTCGTGCGCTGGCCGAGGGCAAGCTGCAAAGCGCGGGCAAGAACGCCGCCAAGGTGGAACTGACCCTGGAAGACGGCACGACGTACCCGCTCGAAGGCAAGCTGCAGTTCTCCGACATTACCGTCGATCAGACGACCGGCTCGGTGACCGTGCGTGCCATCTTCCCGAACCCGAACCGCGAGTTGTTGCCCGGCATGTTCGTGCACGCGAAGCTGCAGGAAGGCGTGAAGGAGGGCGGTCTGCTCGTGCCGCAGCAGGGGGTCACGCGTGATCAGAAGGGCCAGCCGACGGCACTGATCGTGAACAAGGAAGGCAAGGTCGAGTTGCGTCAGCTTGTCACCGATCGCGCGATCGGCAACATGTGGCTGGTGAGTGCGGGTCTGGCCGCCGGCGATCAGGTGATCGTGTCGGGTCTTCAAAAGGTGCGCCCGGGCGCGCCGGCGAAGGCGGTTCCGGCGCAGTTGCCGGGGGCTGAGGCGCCTGCAGGTGCCAGTGCACCGGCAGCGGCCGCCCCCGCCTCGGGCGCCAAAGCTCAATAACGCGGAGCCTCTTTCATGGCAAAGTTTTTTATCGATCGCCCGATCTTTGCTTGGGTGATCGCGATCGTCATTATGCTTGCCGGTGCGCTTTCGATCCTGAAGCTGCCGGTTTCGCAGTACCCGCCGATCGCCCCGCCGTCCGTTCAGATCACTGCCGTTTATCCGGGCGCTTCCGCACAGACCGTGCAGGATACGGTCACGCAGGTGATCGAGCAGCAGATGAACGGTATCGACAACCTCGAGTACATGTCGTCGACCTCCGACGGCTCGGGTACCGCTCAGATCACGCTGACCTTCGCGCAAGGCACGAATCCGGACATCGCGCAGGTGCAGGTGCAGAACAAGCTGCAACTCGCCACGCCGCTGCTTCCGCAGCAGGTGCAGCAGCAGGGCATCAAGGTCGCCAAGGCGACCAAGAACTTCCTGCTGGTGATCGGCGCGTATTCCGACGACGGCAAACTGACCGACATCGACCTCGCGAACTATCTGGCCGCCAACGTGCAGGATCCGATCAGCCGTGTGAACGGCGTCGGTCAGGTCCAGCTCTTCGGTGCGCAGTACGCCATGCGTGTGTGGGTCGATCCGCAGAAGCTCAACGGCTACAACCTGACGATCCTCGACGTCTCGAGCGCCATCCAGGCGCAGAACGTGCAGGTCTCGGCGGGCGAGCTGGGGGGCGCGCCGGCGGTGAAGGGCCAGCAGCTCAACGCCACGGTGATGGCGCAGAGCCGCTTGCAGACGCCGGAGCAGTTCCGCCAGATCCTGCTCAAGGTCAACAAGGACGGCTCGCAAGTGCGTCTGGGCGATGTCGCTCGCGTGGAGCTGGGCGGTGAATCGTACCAGGTGGTCGCGCGCTATAACGGCAAGCCGGCGGCGGGTCTCGCGGTCACGCTGGCCACGGGCGCCAACGCGCTGCAAACGGCCACGGCGGTCAAGCAGAAGGTGGCGGACCTCGCACAGTACTTCCCGACGGGCATGAAGGCCGACTTCCCGTACGACACCACGCCGTTCGTGAAGATCTCGATCGAGGAAGTGATCAAGACCCTCATCGAAGGTATCGTGCTCGTGTTCCTCGTGATGTATCTGTTCCTGCAGAACCTGCGGGCGACGATCATTCCGACGATTGCCGTGCCGGTGGTGTTGCTCGGTACGTTCGGCATCATGGGCGCGGCGGGTTTCTCCATCAACACGCTGTCGATGTTCGGGCTGGTGCTCGCCATCGGTTTGTTGGTGGACGATGCGATCGTGGTGGTGGAAAACGTCGAGCGGGTGATGTCCGAAGAGGGGCTGAGTCCGAAGGAAGCGACGAAAAAGGCCATGAGCCAGATCGTCGGTGCGCTGGTGGGGGTGGCGCTCGTGCTCTCGGCGGTGTTCGTGCCGATGGCGTTCTTCGGCGGCTCGACCGGCGCCATCTATCGCCAGTTCTCGCTGACCATCGTGGCGGCCATGGCGCTGTCGGTGCTCGTGGCCATCGTGCTCACGCCGGCGATGTGCGCCACGATTCTCAAGCCCATCAAGAAGGGCGAAGTGCATGAGAAGCGCGGCTTCTTCGGCTGGTTCAACCGCACGTTCGACAACAGCTCGAAAAAGTACCAGAGCCAGGTGGAGCGCATTCTCAAGCGCAGCACGCCGTTCCTGATCGTCTACGTGGTGATCGTGGCCGTCGTGGGCTTCCTGTTCGTGCGTATGCCGACCGCGTTCTTGCCTGACGAAGACCAGGGCTACTTCTTCAACCTCGTGCAATTGCCGCCGGGCGCGACGCAGGAGCGTACGCTCGACGTGATGAAGCAGGTCGAGAAGCACTATCTGGAGAATGAAAAGGACGCCGTGCGTTCGATCTTCACGGTGACGGGCTTCGGCTTCAACGGCCGCGGTCAGAACGTGGGTCTCGCGTTCACGATGATGAAGCCGTGGGATGAGCGTCAGTCGGCCGATCTCAAGGTGCAGTCGGTCATCGCACGGGCGTACCGGGCGTTCGCCGGCATGAAGGACGCGATGGTCTTCGCGATCAACCCGCCGTCGGTGCCGGAACTCGGTAACGCAGGCGGTATCGACTTCGAGTTGCAGGATCGCGCGGGTCTCGGCCACGACGCGCTCATGGCCGCCCGTAATCAGTTGCTGGGCATGGCGGCGAAGAACCCTAACCTTGCGAACATGCGTCCGAACGGACTCGACGATACGCCGCAGTACAAGGTGGACGTCGACGAAGAAAAGGCCGCCGCGCTGGGGCTGTCGATTGCCGATGTGTACTCCACGCTCTCGGCGTCCTGGGGGTCGTCGTACGTGAACGACTTTATCGATCGCGGTCGCGTGAAGAAGGTGTACGTGATGGCGGAAGCGAAGGATCGCATGCTGCCGCAGGACATCAACAAACTTTACGTCCGTAATTCGAGCGGGGCCATGGTGCCGTTCTCGGCCTTCGCCACGGGGCAGTGGATTTATGGCTCGCCGCGTCTGGAGCGCTACAACGGGGTGCCTGCCGTGGAAATTCAGGGCATGCCGGCACCGGGCAAGTCGTCGGGCGACGCCATGAAGGCGATCGAGGAAATTGCGAAGCAACTCCCGACGGGTATCGGTCTGGAGTGGACGGGGCTGTCGTTCGAAGAGCGCATCTCCGGCTCGCAGGCGCCGGCGCTCTACGCCATTTCGATCCTGATCGTGTTCCTGTGTCTGGCGGCCTTGTACGAAAGCTGGTCGATCCCGTTCTCGGTGATTCTGGTGGTGCCCTTGGGGGTGTTGGGGGCGTTGCTCGCCGCGACCCTGCGTGGCTTGTCCAACGACGTATACTTCCAGGTGGGTCTGCTGACCACGGTGGGGCTGTCGGCGAAGAACGCGATTCTGATCGTGGAATTCGCCAAGGACCTCCAGGAGCAGGGCCGCACCCTGATGGAAGCGACGATGGAGGCGGTGCGCCTGCGTCTGCGACCGATTCTGATGACGTCAATGGCGTTCGTGCTCGGCGTGTTGCCGCTGGCGATCTCCAACGGCGCGGGCTCGGCTTCGCAGCACGCGATCGGGACGGGCGTGATCGGCGGTATGCTGGCGGCGACGTTCCTTGCGATCTACTACGTGCCCGTCTTCTTCGTGCTGGTGCGCAAGCGCTTCGCGCATGAAGACCTGGACACCGTGGAGCATCCGGAAGCGCGCAAGCCGAACCCGGACGCCACCGAAGGCCCCGCCAAGGAAGGAAACTGAGCTATGAAGCACAAAGCATTGTCGATTGCCTTGGCGGCAGCGTCCCTGGCAGGCTGTACCCTGGCGCCGCATTATGAGCGGCCCGAGGCGCCGGTCGCCACGACGTTCCCCACTGGTCCGGCCTACAAGACGCCTGGCGCGGCAAACCAGAACGGCACCGCGGGCAGCAGTAGCGTGGCGGCGGCCGATTTGGGCTGGCGCGATTTCTTTACCGATCCCCGCCTGCAGAAGTTGATTGAGATCGCGCTGCAGAACAACCGCGATCTGCGCGTCTCGATGCTCAACGTCGAAGCCGCGCGTGCGCAGTATCAGATCCAGCGTTCCGCGTTGCTGCCCTCGGTGGGGGTGGCAGGGCAGGGGTCGGTTCAGCGCACGCCGGGGGACCTGACGTCCTCCGGGCGGGCCAGCATCAGCCGCAGCTACCAGGTAGGCGTAGGCTTTACGTCATACGAACTCGATCTGTTCGGTCGTATCCAGAGCCTGAAGGATCAGGCATTGGAGACGTATCTGGCCAGCGAGGACACGGCCAAGACGGCCCACATCACGCTGATCTCGGAAGTGGCGACGGCCTACCTCACCTGGTTGGCCGATCAGGATCTGCTCAAACTGACGGCCGACACGCTCAAGAGCCAGGAGTCGTCGTATCAGCTGACCAAGCGTAGCTTCGACGTGGGGACGGCCTCGGGGCTCGATCTGCGACAGGCGCAAACGCCGGTCGATGCGGCGCGGGCGAATCTGGCGCAG
Source organism: Pandoraea sp. B-6 (assembly GCF_000282835.1). Classification (NCBI taxonomy): domain Bacteria; kingdom Pseudomonadati; phylum Pseudomonadota; class Betaproteobacteria; order Burkholderiales; family Burkholderiaceae; genus Pandoraea; species Pandoraea sp. B-6. Next base: position 11,799 of record NZ_AKXS01000156.1, read on the forward strand.
TACACGCGCCAGGTCGCGCAGGACGAGAACGCGCTCGCGCTGCTCATCGGTCAGCCGTTACCGGCGGACTTACCGCCGGGACGTCCGCTCGACGGGCAAGGCCTGCTCACCGATCTCCCCGCCGGGCTGCCGTCCGATTTGCTGCTGCGTCGCCCTGACGTGACGGCGGCCGAGCACACGCTCAAGGGCGCCAACGCTAACATCGGCGCGGCGCGTGCCGCGTTCTTCCCGTCGATCTCGCTCACGGCGAGCGCGGGGACGGCGAGCGCGTCGCTGGGCAATCTGTTCAAGGGCGGGCAGGGCGCATGGTCGTTCGCACCGACCATCACGCTGCCGATTTTCGCGGGCGGGCAGAATCTGGCCAATCTCGATCTGGCCAAGGTGAAAAAGCGCATCGAGATCGCCAACTACGAGAAGGCGATTCAGACGGCGTTCCGCGAAGTGTCCGACGGGCTGGCCGCACGCGGCACGCTCGACGATCAAATCGCCGCGCAGGAGTCACTCGTCAAGGCGAGCGACGAGAGCTACAAGCTCTCGGACCTGCGGTATCGCAATGGCGTGGATAGTTACCTGAACGCGCTCGTCTCGCAACGCTCGCTGTATGCGGCGCAGCAGACACTGATCGCGACGCGTCTGTCGCGCTGGACCAACCTCGTTACGCTGTACAAGGCGCTCGGAGGCGGTTGGGAGGAGCACACCGCACCGGCCAGCGCCGGGGCGGCATCGGCACCGGCGGCACCCGCATCGTGATCGTGTCGCGAGGCAGGCGCGCGGCGTGATTGGCGCAAATGTCTCGCGACGGTGCAAGGTTTGACGATCGAGACGCCCGGCAATACGCCGGGCGTTTTACGTTCGGGCGTCGTGTTTCGCGGTAAACAAGCTCAGTTCCCGAGAGGTTTAGACGCTGGGTTCTACGCTCGCCCCTACCTGGCATACCGCTTCGTCGATATCCTAGTTCGCGTTGTATTCGCAACACCCCGAGCGTCGACGCGAGCGTTTGCATGACGTTGCCGACGCGACGCGCGGGGCACTTATAAGCTGACCGTTTTTCCAGGGAGAGACACCATGAGCGATCTTCAAACGCGCTTCGACGAGGCCGTAGCCCAATCCAAGGCGCTGCCCGAGCGCCCCGACAATTTCACGTTGCTGCGGATCTACGCGCTCTTCAAACAAGGCACGGAAGGCGACGTGTCCGGTGCGCGTCCCGGCATCACGGATTTTGTCGGGCGTGCCAAGTTCGACGCCTGGGAGATGCTCAAGGGCAAGTCGAAAGAAGAGGCACAGGAAGCGTATGTCGCACTTGTCGATGAGTTGAAGGGATAAGGTTGCCGGGGGCGGCAATGACGCGATGAAGCGGCGTAGAGTCCCCTCGGTACGACGCGCCAACAGACGGCGACTTCGGTCGCCGTTTTTTTATGGGCGTTTGCGTGATGGCGGGCATGCGTTGCGTATGAGCAGTGAGGTGGCGCATGACGGGGCGGGTTTTGCGGCGGTGTCCGATTGGCGTTTCGTCGACCGTGCGCGACGATGGACGCGTCATCAACGAGACGAGGTATCGAACCATGAGACAGGATCGCCGACACCCCATGCGCTTGACCGACCGGCATACGCTTCGCGATGCGTTGACCCATCGCGCCCGGACGCGCTCGCGGCGAGGTCGCGGTATGCCGCCGTTCGACGCGGGCCGAAGCCGGCGGCGGGGAGCGCAGCCCTGGACACCGCCCGCCTCGGTGCCACCGAGGCAGGCGCCGATGAAGGGGCGGCCGCAGTGCGGTGTGCGGCGCAGGGCATTGGCACGGGGCGCGACACTGCTCGACGTCATGTTTGCCGTGCTGGCGCTGACGGCCGGTGCGCAGGGCTTTGCACGATGGCAGGCCGCCGGGGGAATGTCATCTGCCGAACTCGCATCGACGCCGAACGTGACGATGATGGCCTTGCCAGCCCCGGGGGCGGCACTGTCGCGACCCCCAGCGGCGGGCGATGCGTGGCTCGCTCTCGGTCAACCATGAGCGCGCCGCGCGGCGACTGGGGCGATGGCTGGCGCAAACGTCGCATGACTGGCTTCACGTTGCTCGAGGTGGTACTGGCGATGCCGCTGGGCTTGCTGGTCGTCATGGCGGCGACGGCGATCTATCTCGCGGGCATTCGCTTGTGGCGAGTGCAGGCCGAGCGATACGACGTCAACGAGCGTGCCCTCTTTGCGCTGACGCACCTCACGCGTGCCGTTGGTATGGCCGGATATCGGAACTGGGACCCGATGGAAGGCGCGATCCGATTGCCCGGGCAAGGGGTGAGAGACTGGCCGTCGCTGCGTGTCGGCGCCGAGTGTGCGCTCACGGCCGACAACTGTTCGCGGTTCGGATGGCAGGGCAGTGCGCTGCTGGAGGTGCAATTTCACGGGGCGGGCTTTTTGCTGGGCAATGGGGCTGTGCACAATTGCGGCGGGTACCGCGTGAAAGCCACGGGACGGCTGGACGAACGTCAACTCAGCATCTTCTATGTGGACAAGGGAGAAGACGCGATTCCCTCGCTTTACTGCCGCTACGGTGAGCGTCAGGCGACGGCGACCGATCTGCGCCGCCCGGAAGTGCTGGTCATGGGGGTGGAGGCCATGTACATCCGATTGGGGTTGCGTGACCGAGGGACCGGGGGCTTGCGTTGGGTCGCGCCGGGCACGCGGATGCGGAACCGACCCGCGCGCCCGCCGGCCGGCGAGCGGGGATGGGAGAACGTGGCGGCGGTCGCGTTTTCGTTGGTGATGCGCGGGGCGCCGCGTCGCGGTGGCAAGCCGCGGGCAGTGAGCGTGATCGAAGTGTTCGACGCGGCGACCGGCGGTCGTGAGTTCAAGCGACTGGGCAACGCTGGCGACGTCCATTTACATGTGTTCAATGCGGTGGCCTATCGTCGCAACGACGGTGGCGTGGGGGCGGAGGCCGAATGGTTGGCGTCTTCATTGTGATGTGGTTGGCCGCCCTGATGGCACTGGCCGCCTCCGGCATGCAGCATCGCCAATTGGCGAACCGTTTCGTCGCGTACACGAACGATCGTGTCGGGGCGTTTGCCGCAGCCGACAAGGCGCTTGCCGAGGCGCGCGACTGGCTTACCGACGGCGTACAGGCCGCGGAGATCGCGAGCATGTCGGCGTTCGACGCCGGGCCGAATGGGGTGCTGGCGGCGAGCCATCGGGGCGACGTCTGGTATCCAAAACGCGTGCCGCGATGGCGGACAGTCGAGTGGAGTGGCAGTGGAGCGGTCGTCAAACGGCATAAGGCAAGCTACTTCATCGAGCGAATCGCGTTGTCCGCCTATTGGACCGACGACGCAGCAAAGCGCGATGCGTCGGTGCGACGCTATCGGGTCAGTGCGATGGGATGTGGCGACTTGCCCGGGACGCGTGTCTACCTGCAGGCGATCTATGAGGTTCGTCGTCGCGAGCAGGAGGTTCGTCCCGGTGAGGGACGCGGATCGGATGCTTCGCGTTCGTCGTATTCGTCGCGCGCATTGAGTTGGCGCGAGGTGGTGACGTGGCACGACGATGCCGTGGGAAAGTCCACGCACGGCGCTCAGCGTGAGTCTTGCGATGCATCATGATCCGCGGGCGATGTCGGGCATCACGCTGCTGGAGTGTGTTGTCGCGGTGGCGGTGCTTGCCGTGGCGCTGCTGGCGGTCGCGCCTTCCATCGACGCCGTTCGCCGCCGCGTGGGGGTCGATATCACGGCGCGCGCCTTCCTGGCGTCGATGCAGGCCGCGCGAGCGGAAGCCCTGGCGCGCCACCGGCGCGTGGCGATAGCGCCGCACGATGGCGGGGCGCTGAGCGGCGGCTGGGTGACGTTCGTGGACGAAAATCGGAATCATCGCTTCGACGCGGGGGATCAATTGCTGGCGCGACATGCGCCGTTGCCACCGGGAGTACACATCGAAGCGGACTGGGCGCTGTACTACACGGAAGGGCTGGCGTTCGCGGAAAGCGGTTTCATACGAACCGAGCGCGACAAATGGCTCTCGGGGACGGTGCGGATCGAGGGGCACGAGCGTCGCATCTGCATCACGATCAATGCCTATGGCCGCGCCCGCATGTCACGTCGGTGCGCCGCCGCGCCGCGATGATGCCATGACCGCGCGCAGTCATGCAGTCATGCAGTCATGCGGGCGTGGCGTCGAGAAGTGGTGTTGCCGTCATGTCCCGAGGCATAAGGGGGCGTGCCCATTACATGACGGGGGGGATGCCGGCGTCGTTCGCGTTGGCGTGGGTGCTGTTTGTGGCGGACGCGGCAGTGGCGTGTGCCGCGTTGGGTTCATCGACTTGCGGCGCTGACGGCTTCGTCGAGTCCTGCCAGAGCTTGATGCCTTGCCATGCGAGCACGCCGAGGCCGCCCCACTTGAGACCGCGACGAACAACGCGTCCGACGGGGGTATGCGACAAGCCGGTGAGCGCAAGCGAGGCCACCGAGCTGACCAGGGGGTAGCGCTCGAGCAGACCGCCGAGTTTGAGCCCGGAGTTCGCGAGGCCCCCAAGCCCGGCGAACTTCGCGAGGCCGCCCGGCAACAGGTAGCGCACCCAACGGAAATTGCGGAAACGCTCGCGCGTCACGTGCGCGGCCTGGATCAGTTCGGCGCGCTCGACGGCGATGCGCGTGAGCACCAGCTCCTTGCGAATGGCGAGGAGATCGTGGCGCGAGCGCCGTGACGGTCGCGGGCGGCGAGGGCGGTTCGGTTCGAGCGGCACGGGCAGATCTCCTTCAGTCCGGACGCAGCGCGTCGCGATCCTTTTCGAACTCGGCCAGCGTGGCCTCGAACGGCATCGGCGCATCACGCAGAATGTTGCGCGCACGCACGGCGCACCACCCCGCCAGCACCAGATACACGGCAAAGATGCCGGTCATGGCCTGAAGACGGTAGGTGTCCCAGAAAATCACGATCACCAGCGCGGTGAGCGACACCAGAGCGAGCACGCCGAAGAGCATCGCGGCCAGGCCGAGGAAAGCCACGCCCATCAGGCGCTCCTTCTCCTCGGTCAACTCGATGCCGATCAGTTCGATGCGCGACTGTACGATCTCGAGCAACGCACCGGCGAGGCGCCGCAGCGAAGGCCGCGGCGGGGTCGTGCGATCATTGTCGGTCATGGGGTGGGCTTGGCGGCCCACCTGACCCGTCGCGCCGGTCAGGTGGACTCCGCCTTGGGCAGAGTAGGCGAGGAAGTGACTTGCGTCGGCGTAACTTACTTACGGTTGAGCAGGAGGCCGATCACCACGCCGATGCCGGCGGCAATGCCCACGGCTTGCCACGGATGGTCGTGAACGTAGTCGTCGGTCACGCGCGCCGCCTGCTTGCTCTTCTCCACGACGACAACCTGCACGTCGGAGGCTTTTTCCTTGGCCTGCTTGAGCAGCGCCAGGGCCTTGTCGCTCAGTTCGGAGGCACGCTCACCGGTCGTGTTGGCGGCTTGCTTGAGCAGATCTTCGGCGTCGGCCAATACGGATTTGATATCGGTCATGAACTTCTCCTTGTTGGTAGGGACTTGCGACATGGTCGTTACCCGATTTTGGGAGGAAAATGCGAGAGGGATATGAGTCACATCGTAACGCGTTCAATGCGTCGTTGCCAGAAAACAACGTCCCAACCGCCTTATATTTCGAATAATTATTTGCACCAAATTTTTTATTCGTTCTGGCAAAGGTTAGCATCCTTTAGTCTTTACCCCACTGAGTTGACGGATCTCAAGGAGACTGTAAATGACATTGCGTTTGGGTGACATTGCCCCCGATTTCGAGCAAGACTCGTCGGTTGGCAAAATCAAGTTCCACGAATTTCTCGGCGACAGCTGGGGGGTGCTCTTCTCGCACCCGGCCGATTACACGCCGGTGTGCACGACCGAGCTCGGTCTGACCGCCAAACTCAAGGGTGAGTTCGAAAAGCGCAACGTAAAGGCCATCGCATTGTCGGTGGACGATGCCGAGTCGCACAAAGGCTGGATCAACGACATTAACGAAACGCAGCACACGACGGTCAACTTCCCGATCCTGGCCGACGGCGATCGCAAGGTGTCGCAGCTCTATGACATGATCCATCCGAACGCCAGCGAAACCGTGACCGTTCGCTCGCTGTTCGTGATCGATCCGAAGAAGAAGGTGCGCCTGACCATTACGTATCCGGCCAGCACGGGGCGCAACTTCGACGAAATCCTGCGCGTGATCGATTCGCTGCAACTGACCGATAACTACTCGGTGGCGACGCCGGGTAACTGGAAAGATGGCGAAGACGTCGTGATCGTCCCGTCGATCAAGGACGAAGCCGTGCTGAAGGAGAAATTCCCGAAGGGCTACAAGGTCGTGCGTCCCTACCTGCGTCTCACGCCGCAGCCGAACAAGTAATCCGGCTTGCATGTCGGAACGCTGTCGACGTTGTTCGACGGACGCTGAAACGGAAAATGCCAGCGCGAGAGCGCTGGCATTGTTGTTTGGTACGCGCCGTCGCCCGGGGGATTGACGGCCCGCGACTTGCGGCCTGAGAAACGACGCGTACCAGACAAGTGCCCTACGCCGCGCGAGCGACGCGCGGTGTAGGGTATCGAACCCATCCAATCGATCGAATCGATCGATTGGATGCGATGCGACGACAATCAGAAGAACGCCTGGATGCCGGTCTGTGCGCGCCCGAGGATCAGGGCGTGAATGTCGTGTGTGCCTTCGTAGGTGTTGACTACTTCGAGGTTCACCAGATGGCGGGCGATGCCGAACTCATCGGAGATGCCGTTGCCCCCGAGCATGTCGCGCGCGAGACGGGCAACATCAAGGGCCTTGCCGCACGAGTTGCGCTTCATGATCGACGTGATCTCGACGGCGGCGGTGCCCTCGTCCTTCATGCGCCCCAGGCGCAGGCAGCCTTGCAGACCCAGCGTAATTTCCGTCTGCATGTCGGCCAGTTTCTTCTGGATCAACTGATTGGCGGCGAGCGGGCGACCGAACTGCTGACGGTCGAGCACATACTGGCGTGCCGTGTGCCAGCAGAATTCGGCGGCACCCAGCGCACCCCAGGCGATGCCGTAGCGGGCCGAGTTCAGGCAGGTGAACGGGCCTTTCAGGCCAGAGACGCCCGGCATCAGATTCTCTTCGGGCACGAACACCTGGTCCATCACGATCTCACCGGTGATCGACGCTCGCAGACCGACCTTGCCGTGAATCGCCGGGGCGGAGAGACCCTTCCAGCCCTTTTCCAGAATAAAGCCGCGAATCTTCTCCTCGCCACTCTCGTCGGCGAGCTTGCCCCAGACGACGAAGACGTCAGCGATCGGTGAGTTGGTGATCCACATCTTGCTGCCGCTCAACTCATAGCCACCGGCGACCTTCTTGGCGCGCGTGGTCATGCCGGCAGGGTCGGAACCGTGGTTGGGTTCCGTCAGGCCAAAGCAGCCGATCCATTCGCCGCTGACCAGCTTCGGCAGGTACTTCTGCTTCTGCGCTTCGCTGCCGAATTCGAAGATTGGCACCATGACGAGCGACGACTGCACCGACATCATCGAACGATAGCCCGAATCCACGCGTTCGACTTCACGCGCAATCAGGCCGTAGGCCACATAGTTCAAGCCCGGGCCACCGTAGGCTTCAGGAATCGTCGGGCCGAGCAGGCCGATCTCGCCCATCTCGCGGAAGATGGCCGCGTCGGTGCGCTCGTGACGAAACGCCTCGAGCACGCGCGGTGCGAGCTTGTCGTTCGCGTAGGCGGCTGCCGCGTCGCGAATCATGCGCTCCTCGCTGGTGAGCTGCGCATCGAGCAACAGCGGATCTTCCCATTGAAACTGTGCATTGCCTGCCATGACCTATCTCCTCCGATGTTCTTGAAAAATGCGCTGACACAATTCTCGTCGGCCCCGCCTGATCGGCCGGCGGACCTTGTGGCCACCCGAACCCATGACGTGCTCCGACTTGACTAAAGTTCCGCAATGCGGAACAATGTTCCAAAACTGAAGTTAGTTTAACACTAAAATTTTTGGCTCGGCAACGGTCACTTGTTGCGCGGGTCGCCCCTTTTTGCTGCGGAGCGCGCGATGGTTGTGGTCAAAACGTCCCTGTCTGCCTTTGCCGGTGCGCCGGCGCATGGTGTGCCGCCGTCACATGACGAGCGCAAGTTCGTCACGGCGCTGGCACGTGGTCTTGAGCTGTTGCGTGCCTTTGGACCTGACGATGTCCTGCTGGGCAATCGCGACTTCGCCGCGCGCACCGGGCTGCCGAAGGCGACCGTCAGCCGGCTGGCCTACACGCTCACTGAATTGGGCTATTTGCGTTACGACGCCGATTTGGGCAAGTACGCGCTCGACGCCGGCGTGCTGGCGCTGGGATATGCCTTCCTGAACGGCACCGACATGCTGACGCTGGCACGTCCGCACATGCGCGCGCTGGCCAAGGAAATGGGGTGTTCCATTTCGCTCGGTTGCCGGGAGGGCATCGACATGATGTATCTCGAGACCATCCGCAGCGATTCGGCGCATCTCACGCTGGGCCTGACGGCAGGATCACGCTTGTCGATGTTGACGAGTTCGATGGGGCGCGTCTACCTGGCGGCCATGACGCCTGTCGAGCGGGAGACGTTACTGGCCGATCTGCACGATGCCTATGACGCGAATCCGACGGCGCTGCGCAATGTCGGTTGGGACGCACTGCAGTCGGGCGTCGACAAGGGCATCGAGACGTACCGGCGCGAGGGGTGTTGCTATTCGTTTCGCGATTGGCATGAAGGGGTGAACGCGGTCGCGGTGCCGTTGCGCGACGTGAGACAGAACCGATGGCTCGCGATCAGTTGCAGCGGCCCGTCGTCATCGATTCCGGATGCGGTCTTCCGCGAGGAGATCGCACCCCGATTGAAGCAACTCGCCGCGCGCCTCAGTGGGCACGTGTAAGTCGGCAAAAATCTGAAAAAATCGGCAAACGGCGGTGGTCCATCGGGTTGGGGGCCGCCCGCGGCACTCCATTGTCGGTTAAGTCGCACCGCGGGCGGCCCCCAACCCGATTCGCAACCGCCTTCGATGCGACGACACCCACCCACATGATCCGGCCAACAAAGCCAGGACGACCGCAGTAACCACAGCAGAGACGAACAGAGACGAGCCGGAACGAGCAGGTAGAAGCAGGAACGAGTAGGGGGGAACGTAGGGGCGCACGATGGCGGTGATTGTCCGTCCCCTGACGTAGCGACTTAACCGGCATTGGAGCGGAGTCAGGGGACGGGCAAGCGCCGCAGCCCTGGGCATGTGACAGGGCTGCGTGCGAATCTATGCGATGGGTGTCATCAGCGCACCGAAAAAAACCTCACAGCAACGTTCGCACATGCCAAAGCTCGGGGAACAGTACGACATCGAGCATCTTGCGCAAGTAGGGGGCGCCATTGGTACCACCGGTGCCTTGTTTGAAGCCGATGATGCGCTCGACCGTCGTGACGTGGCGGAAGCGCCATTGCCGGAACGCGTCTTCGAGATCGACCAGTTCCTCGGCCATCTCGTACAGTTCCCAGTGTTGCGATGGGTTGCGATATACCTCGAGCCATGCGGCCTCGACGGTGGCATCGTGCGGCGTCGGCGTCGTCCAGTCGCGCTCCAGGCGTTCAGGGGCAATGGCAAATCCGCGCCGTGCCAGAAGGCGCACCACCTCGTCGTAGAACGAAGGGGCGCCCAGCGCGGCCTGCACCTGCGCGAAGACATCGGGGCGATGCGAATGGGGCTTCAACATCGCCGCATTCTTGTTGCCCAGCATGAATTCCAGAATGCGGTACTGATACGACTGAAAGCCCGATGAGCTGCCCAGCGACGGGCGCATCGACGAATACTCCGACGGTGTCATCGTCGCGAGAACGCTCCACGCCTGCACGAGTTGCTCGAGAATGCGCGACACGCGGGCGAGCATTTTGAACGCGGGGGGCAGGTCGTCGTTGTGCACCGCCGTACGGGCCGCCTGCAACTCGTAGAGGGCAAGCTTCATCCACAACTCGCTCGTCTGATGCTGGATGATGAACAGCATCTCGTTGTGGTCGGTCGAGCGCGGATGCTGTGCATTCAGAATTGGATCGAGCGACAGGTAGTCGCCGTAGCTCATGCTCTTCGAAAAATCGAGCTTCGCCTCATGCCATTGCGTGGCATCGGTCGACGCTTCCGCCGGTGCGGACGATGCGTCCGGCGTTGCGTCGTCCGGGCCTTGATGGCCGAACGGGCACCCGCCCGATGCGGGCGTCGTCTGGGCCGGGATGTTCTGCGGGTCGGGCGCGCAGGAAGGGGTCTTGCTCATGCTTATGACTCCTCGCTCAGGTCACCGCGCCGCGGCGACGAAACTCGGGCTTGTCCCACGAACCCGTGGTCAGCACGTCACGCAAAATTTCGACAGAATCCCAGACATCGGCAAAGCTCGTATAAAGCGGTGTCATGCCGAAGCGCATGATGCGCGGCTCGCGATAGTCGCCGATCACGCCGCGCGCGATCAGCGCCTGAATCACGGCGAACCCCTCCGGATGTTCGAAGCTTACCTGCGACCCGCGCGCCGCGTGAGCGCGCGGCGTCACCAGCGTGAGCGGGAATTCGGCGCAACGCGCTTCCACCAGTTCGATGAACAGATCCGTCAGCGCCAGCGATTTGCGACGCAGGGCGTCCATCGAGGTCTGCGCGAAAATATCGAGACCGCACTGCACCAGCGAAAGCGAGACGATCGGCTGCGTGCCGCACAGGTAGCGCCCGATGCCATTGTCCGGCGTGTATTCCGGCTGCATCGCGAACGGCGTGCGATGGCCCCACCAACCCGACAGCGGCTGCCAGAAGGTATCTTGAAGACGCTTGTTAACCCAGACGAATGCGGGGGCCCCTGGACCGCCATTCAGATATTTGTACGTGCAACCCACGGCGTAGTCGGCGTTGGCGCCGTTCAGATCGACAGGCACCGCACCGGCGGAGTGGCACAGATCCCACACGCACAGCGCACCGGCTGCGTGAATCTCGGCCGTACGCGCGGCCATGTCGTACATGGCGCCGGTGCGATAGTTCACATGCGTGAGCAACACCACGGCGACGTCGTCGCCCAGCGCGGCAGGGAGTTCTTCCGGAGAATCGATCAGGCGCAGCGAGTAACCGTCGTCGAGCAGGCGCGTGAGGCCTTGCACGATGTACAGGTCGGTCGGGAAGTTGCTGCGCTCGGAGACAACCACCTTGCGTTGCGGCGCGAGGGTGCGCTGCGCATCAAGGGCGGCGGCCATCACTTTGAAGAGGTTGCTCGACGTGGTGTCCGTCACCACCACTTCGCCTTTGCCAGCACCGACGATGGGGGCCAGGGCGTCGCCGAGCGTGCGCGGCAGCGCGAACCAATCGGCCTCGTTCCAGCTGCGGATGAGACCCACGCCCCATTCGGCCGTAATCACCTCCTGGGCGCGTTGGGCCGAGGCCACCGGGCGCGCCCCCAGCGAGTTGCCGTCGAGATAGATCACGCCGGGCGGCAGATCGAATTGGGCGCGCAGCGCGGCGAGCGGATCGGCCGCGTCAAGGGCCAGGCATTCGTTGCGAGAAGACGTCATGGTTTGCGTTTTGTCAGTGAAAGCAATGCGGAAAATGGAAGTCGTGTGTCATGCGCTCGGCGCGGTATGTGTCGCTCAAAGCGAGCGCAGCACCGCACGCACCGGACTCGCATCGAGTCGCATGAACTTGAGCGGCAATGCGATGAGTTCGTAATCGGACGGTGCAATGGCATCGAGCACCAGTCCTTCGAGGATCGCCATGCGATGCGCCCGAATGCGGTGGTGGGCGTCCATCGTCTTGCTCTCCTGGGGATCGAGCGACGGCGTGTCGATTCCGACCAACTTCACCCCATGCGCCGCGAGCAGGTCGATCGTCTCGGGCGCGACGGCGCAAAACGCACTGTCCCAGCGAGCGACGGGGGCCTGTGCATACGTGCGCAATAGCACGCGTGGCGGCACGTCTGTCAGGTAGGGGGCCACCCGATCCGGCGTGACGACCGGCGACGCGCCAACGCAATGAATGACCCGGCACGGCCCAAGATAAGTCTCAAGCGCCACTTCCCCGATAAAGGCGCCGTCGTCGTCGTAATGACGCGGCGCGTCGGCGTGGGCGCCCGTATGCGGCGACAGCGTGATGCGCCCGACGTTGACCGGGCAGCCCGGTCCGATCTGCCACACCGACTGTTCCGAGAACGGCGTGTCACCGGGCCAGACCGGCGTGTCGCTCGAGAGTGGCGCGCTGATATCCCACACGCGGCGCTCGACGGGCGTGTTGGCTGGGCGGTGGCGGGGTTCGGTCATGGGTGTGCGCAAAATCGTCAATCGATATGCGCATCTTAGAAGAATTCGCTTCGCAAGTGCTTGCGTATTCGGGGATGGCGAGGCGTGAAATTGATCGAAAAAATCGTATTTTCTTAATTTTAGGAAAGAATATTCGACAAGATTGCGAAGTGATCGAATATTCGACGATTCGCCGCGCAAGGCGATCTGCGATTTCGGACGCTGCCGCGCGGTGATCGGAATGCGCCTACACGGGCGTTGCGCCCGCTGTGTCCCTTACGTTCCAGACGGTCCCGACGTCCCCTGCGTCATCTCGTCGATCAACCGGCGCAGGGTCGCTTTGAGCAAGGTGGATTGTTCTGTACCGAAGCGGGCGAGCACGCCGGCTTCGTGACGTCGCGCGCTGGCGAGCAGCGGGGTTACGCGCTCACGTCCGGCCTGGGTGAGCGAGACCATCGACTGGCGGCGGTCCGTGGCGCTCTCGCCGCGCACGACGTCGCCGGTCGCTTCGAGCCGGTCGACGATCTTGGTGAGCGTCGGCTGCTTGGCGAGCACGATGTCGGCCAGTTGATTGATGGTGCGCGCGCGACCGTCGGAGAGCGTGGCGAGAACACGCCACTCCGTCACACCGAGCCCGGCCGCCGCGACTTCACGGTGAAATTCGTCGGACACCAGCGTGCTCGCGCGCGCGAGCAGATAGGCCAGGTAGTCGTCGACGAACGGTGCACCGGCGGCAGACATGAGGCGGCTCAGCCGAGCGACTGCGGCTTGTGGAAGCCACCGGCGTGGAAGATCAGCGGCATGCGCTCGCCAACGTCGGCATGTACGCCGCAACGCTCGACTTCGCCAACAAAGATGACGTGGTCGCCTTCGTCGTAGCGGCTGCGGTTATGACATTCGAACCAGGCCAGCGCACCGTCGAGAACCGGCGTGCCCGACGCAGAGAGCGTATAAGGCACACCCGCAAAACGGTCGCCCTTCATCGTGGCAAAACGCTTGCAGATGTCAAGTTGATCGGACGCCAGCACATTCACGGCATAGTGCGAGTTCTCGCGAAAGACCGGCATGCTGCCTGCGCGCGTGGCAAGACTCCACAGAATGAGCGGCGGCGTGAGCGACACTGAGTTGAACGAACTGGCGGTGATCCCGATAAGCGATCCGTCGTCGGCGCGCGTGGTAATCACGGTCACCCCGGTCGCGAATTGACCGAGCGCATGACGAAAGGCCGTGTTGTCGAAATCTGGCGCTGAGGCGCGTTTGGCGTTCACTGTCCCTGCACTCCCGTCCGGCAAATTTGATCGGGTTGATTTGTATGAATATTCATATACTATGGCACGAACAACAGATCGACAAGACGCATGACGGCCAGCCGCGTGCCAGAGGGGAATGTCCCCGGCAGGCGAGAAGGTCAGACGCTCAGGAGACGATATGCTGATCGAGCGAATCGAGCATAAGTGGATCGACGTATTTGCCGAGACCTTGCGGCGCTGCGGTATCGGACCCGGTGATGTGGTGGCGATTGTAGCCGAAACGCAATCCCGGCCTGTCAACGTGGAATTAGCGCAACTTGCCGCCGAATCGCTTGGCGCCGCGCCATTTCGGCTGGTCGTGCCGAGTCGGCGCGTGAGTGCGCCGGTGCCGGTGCGCTCGACCGGCGCGAGCGACGCGCTGGGTGGGTTGGCGCCCGTCGTCGCCGCGCTCAAGGCGGCCACACTGGTCGTCGACTGCACGGTCGAAGGCCTGTTGCATGCCCCTGAACTGCCCGACATTCTCGGCGGCGGTGCGCGCGTGTTGATGGTCTCGAACGAACATCCCGAAATTCTGGAACGTTGCGCGACCGATCCGGCGCTCGAACCGAAAGTGCGCGCCGCGATCAAGCGTTTGCGCGCGGCCGCCCAAATGCACGTCACCTCCGCCGCCGGTACCGATCTGCGCATCGGGCTTCGCGATGCGCGTGTGGGCGGCGTCTGGGGCTGGTGCGCCAAGCCGGGGCAGGTGGCCCACTGGCCGGGCGGTCTGGCGCTGGCATTTCCCGCCGCGCACAGCGTGAACGGACAGCTCGTGCTGGCCCCCGGCGACATCAACCTCACATTCAAGCAATATCTACGCGATCGCATCGCGCTCACGGTCGAAGACGACTATGTTGTCGCCATCGATGGCGAAGGTGTGGACGTCGACCTCATGCGCGACTACTTCGCGGCGTGGGGCGATCGCGACGCCTATGCCGTCTCGCACGTCGGCTTCGGCCTGAACCCTCGTGCCCGCTGGGACGCACTCGCCTGTTACGACAAACGCGATTGCAACGGCACCGAGCAGCGCGCCTTTGCGGGCAACTTCCTGTACTCGACCGGTGCCAACGAAGTGGCGGGACGTCACACGCTCGGGCATTTCGACCTGCCGCTGCGGCGTTGCACGATCGCGCTCGACGGCGACGTCGTGGTGCGCGACGGGCAATTGCAAGGCGAGTTCGCGTCATGACGCGCCTCGTGCCCGCCTGTCGCATCGCCGGTGACGGCCCGCTCACGCTCGTGCTGCTGCATGGCATCGGCGGCAATCGTCACGTGTGGCCCGCGCAATTCGAGATGTTCGTGGCGGCCGGTTATCGCGTGGCCGCCTGGGACATGCCCGGTTACGGCGAGAGCGCCATGCCCGCCGAGGCGACAATGGCGGCGCTGGCCGACCGCTTGCGAACGCTGCTCGACGCGTTGGGGCCCTCGCGTTTCGTGCTCGTCGGCCACAGCATGGGCGGCATGGTCGCGCAGGAGCTGATGGCGCGTGGCGCGCCGTTCACGCGCGATATCGCCGCGCTGATCCTGTGCGGCACGTCGCCCGCGTTCGGCAAGCCCGACGGCGACTTTCAGCGCGAGTTCGTGCGGCAGCGCACCGCCCCGCTCGACGCAGGCAAGACCTTGCGCGAAATGGCTGAAGCCATCGTGCCGGGCATGCTTGGCGACCCATCCGCGACCGCGCGCGCGAGTGCGCACACACTGGCCGTCGATGCGATGG